>NZ_JBTSDU010000006.1:0-24852 GCF_054605595.1 Georgenia sp.
GGGTGTCAGGGCGGCGACGGCGGCCGCGGTGTCCCGGGCGATGTCCTGGCCCCGCAGCCCGAAGTCCGTCACGAGCTGGGCGCGGGTGGCGTGCTCGAGGAATCGCAGCGGGACGCCGTGCGCACGTACCGGCACGTCGGTGCCGGTCGCGGCGAGGGCATCGCGCAGCGCGGAGCCGACGCCGTTGGTCGCCAACCCGTCCTCGATCGTGACCACGAGGGCGTGCTGGCGCGCGAGCGTGAGGAGATCCTCGCTCACCGGCAGGACCCACCGCGGGTCGACCACCAGCGAGCCGATGCCCTGGGCGTCGAGCGCCGTCGCGACCGCCAGGCCCGTGTGCGCCATCACGCCCACGCCGACGACAAGGACGCGCGGGAAGCCGCCGTGGCGGGCGAGCACGTCGACGCTGCCGTGCCGGGACACGGTGGGGAGCGGCACCGGCAGGGCACCCTTGGGGTAGCGGATCACGGTGGGGGCGTCCTCCACGGCGACGGCTTCGCCCAGCTCGGCCCGCAGGGTCGCCTCGTCCCGTGGGGCGGCCAGGCGCAGCCCGGGCACGGTGCGCAGCAGAGCCATGTCCCACATGCCGTTGTGGGAGGCGCCGTCGTCGCCGGTGAGCCCGGAGCGGTCGAGCACGAACGTGACGCCCTCGCCGTGCAGGGCGACGTCCATGAGCAGCTGGTCGTACGCCCGGTTGAGGAAGGTCGCGTACAGGGCCACCACCGGGTGCAGTCCGGCGAAGGCCATGCCCGCCGCAGAGGTGACGGCGTGCTGCTCGGCGATGCCGACGTCGAACACGCGGTCGGGGAACTCCTCGGCCATGGGTGCCAGGCCCACCGGGGCGAGCATCGCGCCGGTGAGGGCGACGACGTCGCTGCGGCGGCGGGCGATCTCGACGATCTCCTCCGCGAAGACCGCCGTCCAGCCGAACCGCGAGGGAGCCACGGGCAGCCCCGTCTCGGGGTGGATGACCCCGACGGCGTGGAAGCGGTCGACGACGTCGGTCTCGGCCGGGGTGTAGCCGCGACCCTTCTCGGTGATGGCGTGCACGATCACGGGCCCGCCGTAGGCGCGGGCCCGGGTCAGGGCGAACTCCATCGCGGTGATGTCGTGGCCGTCCACCGGGCCGATGTACTTGATGCCGAGGCCCTCGAAGATGCCCTGGGGCGCGATGACGTCCTTGAGGCCCTTCTTCATGCCGTGCAACGCGTCGTACGTCAGGCGTCCGGGTGGGCCGGACCGCTGCAGGGTGCGCTTGCCCCAGTCGAGGACCCGTTCGTAGCCGGGGGTGGTGCGCAGGGCGTCGAGGTGGTGCGCCAGCCCACCGATGGTGGGGGCGTAGGAGCGGCCGTTGTCGTTGACGACGATGACGAGGGAGCGGTCCTGGCCCTCGGCGATGTTGTTCAGCGCCTCCCAGGCCATACCGCCGGTGAGGGCGCCGTCACCGATGATCGCCACGACGGTGCGGTCCGTCATCCCACGCAGCTGGTTGGCCTTGGCGATGCCGTCGGCCCAGCTCAGCGCGGTGGACGCGTGCGAGTTCTCCACGATGTCGTGGTCCGACTCGGTACGGGAGGGGTAGCCGGAGAGGCCACCGCGCCGACGCAGGTCGGCGAAGTCCTGACGGCCGGTGATGAGCTTGTGCACGTAGGACTGGTGGCCGGTGTCGAAGACGATCCGGTCGCGCGGGGAGTCGAACACGCGGTGCACCGCGATGGTCAGCTCGACCACCCCGAGGTTCGGCCCCAAGTGGCCACCGGTCTTCGACACGGCGGCGACGAGGTACTCGCGGATCTCCTCGGCCAGCACCACGAGCTCCGCGGACGTCAACCGTCGCAGGTCGTCGGGGCGCCGGACGCGCTCCAGGTGGCTCATGGGGCTCCTTCCTCCGACACGCCCGGGACGGCGCGCCGACCCACCACTGTAGGACCGCACGGCACCCGCAGGCGAGACGGACCCGTGCGAACTCCCTGGCGGCGAGGTTTCGGCAGTGTCCGCGTACAGCGCCGAGCGAGTGTCGCACCCTCGACCCGAGCCCGTGTCGGATCGTGCCCCTATGGTGTGCTCATGATCGACGACGACCACCCAGACATCGGCGTCCGGGAGCCGCTGCCGTACGGCAGCTGGCCCTCCCCCGTCACGGCCGAGACGCTGACCGAGCACGCCGTGTCGCTCTCGGAGCCCATGATCGACGGCGAGTCGGTGTACTGGTTGGAGGAGCGCCCGGAGGAGGGCGGGCGCGTCGCGCTCGTACGCCGTCAGGGCGACATCACGGCCGAGGTTCCGGGGGCCGTGCCGGACGGCTCCGCGCCGGACGTACGTACCCGGGTGTACGAGTACGGCGGCGGCGCGTGCACCGTGCGGGACGGCACCCTCGTCTTCTCCCACGCCCCGGACGGCCGCCTCTACCGCCTCGACGTCGGCCGGGGCCGCCACGCGGCCGGCGTCACCGCCGCCGTGCCGCTCACTCCCCCGTGGCTCTGGCGCCTCGCGGAGCCCGTGGTCGACGTCGACCGTGGGCTCGTCTACGCGGTGCGGGAGGATCACGGCGTCGCGGCGGCGGGCGAGCCCGCGAACGAGCTGGTCGCGATCCCGCTCGACGGCTCCGCGGCCGAGACGGGTACGGGTATCCGGGTGCTCGTCTCCGGGCACGACTTCGTCGCCTCCCCCGCACTGAGCGAGGACGGTGCGCGGCTGGCCTGGATCACCTGGGAGCACCCCGACATGCCGTGGACCAGCTCGCAGCTGCACGTGGGGACGCTCACGCCCGACGGCATGCTCGGTGGGGTCGCGGTGCTCGCGGGCGGCTCCGGCGTCAGCGTGGCCCAGCCGGTGTGGACTCCGGCGGGTGACCTCGTGCACGTGGACGACTCCTCGGGCTGGTGGAACCTCTACCGCACCGAGGGGATCGGCGAGGGCCACCCGCGCACCCGCGACCTGCACCCGAGCGAGGCGGAGTTCGCCCGCCCGAGGTGGCGCGGTGGCGATCACGACTTCGCCGTGCTGGACGCCGATCACCTCGTGAGTGCCTGGACGTCGGCCGGCCGGTGGCACGTGGGTACCGTACGGCTCGCCAACGGTGAGCTCGAGGAGTGGCGCACCGGGTGGGAGCCGGTCGGTGGCCTGGCCGCCGCGGACGGCCGCGCCGTGCTCGTGGCGGGCCTGCCGACACGCCCGCCGGCCGTCATCGAACTGGACCTCGAGCAGCGCGACGTCGTGGTCCTTCGCGAGAGCAGCGAAGTGCAGCTCGCCGCAGAGGACGTCTCCGTCGCCCGCGAGATGTCCTGGCACGCCGCGGACGGAGCGACGGTGCACGGGTTCTTCTACCCGCCCACCTCGGCACGGTATGCGGGCCCGGACGGTGAGCTGCCGCCGCTGCTGGTGCTCAGCCACGGCGGCCCGACGTCCGCGACCCGGGCTGCCCTCTCGATGCCCGGCCAGTTCTGGTCGAGCCGCGGCTTCGCGGTGCTCGACGTCAACTACGGCGGATCCACCGGGTTCGGGCGTGCCTACCGCGAACGGCTGGACGGCGCATGGGGTGTCGTCGACGTCGCGGACTGTGCCTCCGGTGCCGAGCATCTCGCCGACCTGGGGCTCGTGGACCGCGCGCGGCTGGGGATCCGTGGCGGCAGCGCCGGCGGCTTCACGACCCTGGCCGCGCTGACCTTCACCGACGTCTTCACCGCGGGCGCGAGCCGGTACGGGGTCGGTGACCTGGCGGCGCTGGCCCGCGACACGCACAAGTTCGAGTCGCACTACACCTATGGTCTCGTCGGGCCGTATCCCGAGCAGGAGGCCCGCTACCGGGAGCGCTCGCCGATCCACCACACGGACCGACTCTCGGCGCCCATGGTGCTGCTGCAGGGCACGGAGGACAACGTCGTGCCGCCCGCCCAGGCCGAGCAGATGGCCGACGCCGTCCGTGCCAAGGGGCTGCCCGTGGCGCTGGTGATGTTCGAGGGCGAGGCGCACGGGTTCCGCAGTGCGGAGCACATCCGCGCCGCCGCGCTGGCCGAGCTGAGCTTCTTCGCGCAGGTCTGGGGCATCGAGCCCGCCGGGGACGTGCCCCTGCTGGCGGTCGAGAACCTGCCCCAGCGCGCCTGAGACCACCCCCGGGTGCGGTGGCGGCCCCTCGCTACAGGACGTGCCTGAGCAGCGCGGCCGCTGTCTCTCGCACGTCGCGTCCCTCGCTCAGCGCCGAGACGGCGGCCCCGTCGACGACGGCGATGACAAGCTCGGGTGGGCAGTTGCTGCCCACCCGGTTCAGCACGCGCGCCACCGCACTGTTGAGCCGGTCGCGGCCCGTGCGGTAGGACCGGGTCACCGGGGCCGCGCCAGCGGCGGCGACGAGCTGCAGGTAGTGGCCGAGAAGTTCCTCGCCCGCCGGGAGGCAGGCCCGCAGGATCCACCTCGTCACCGCGTCCCGGTCGGTGGGCGCCGGCTCGGCCTCGATGGTCTCCGCGGCGCTCTCGGCGCGTGACGCCCACAACGCGATGTTGACCCGCCCCGCTTCACCGAGGAGCTCGTCGAGGTTCTGGAAGTAGTACGTGGTCAACGAGACGGAGCAGCCGGCCCGCCGCGCAACGGTCCGGTGCGAGACACCAGCCGGCCCCTCCTCACGAAGGATGGCGGCCGCCGCGTCGACGATCTCCGCCCGGCGTCGCTCCCCCTTGTCGGTCCCGCCTTGCCGGGAGCCCCGTCGCATCGGCTCGGCCTGTGCCGTCTGCGGCCTCGCTGTGCTCATGTCATCCCTTCTCCGGTGCCTCGACGTGCCGACGGTGCTCCGGCCCGTCCAGTGCGAGCGCTCGCAGGTAGCGCGCCATCACACCACCGGCGAAAACCGATCGTGTCACGGCGAGGACGGTATCGTTGCCTGCCACGGTGCTCACGATAGGGGCAATGCACGCCCGGTCGATCGCTGCCGACACCATGGGCGCGCCACCCGGCACGGTTCTCAGGAGGACCATGTTCCCGGCCTCCCGCACAGTCAGGACCAGCGTGCCCAGCGCCCGCGCCAGGGGCGCGAGCTCTCCGGACGCCTCCGCCGAGTGTCCGGGAACCTCTGCCGGCTCGGAGCGGGGCATGTCGGAAACGGCGCTCACGCCGCACCGTCCGGCAGCACCATGGTGCCCATGTGCTCCTCAGTGAAGACCTCGACGAGCATGGCGTGCGCCCGGCGACCATCGATGACGTGCGCCTGCGGGACGCCACCGCGCAGCGCCCGAAGGCACGCCTCCATCTTGGGCCGCATACCGCGCTGCAGGTCCGGCATCAGCGCCGCCAGCTGCGACACCGACACCGTGCGCAGTAGGGAGCCCGGATCGGGCCATCGCGCGTACAGGCCCTCGACGTCGGTGAGGATGACGAGTTTGCGGGCCCCGAGGGCGACGGCGAGCGCGGCGGCCGCGGTATCGGCGTTGACGTTGAGGACCTGCTCGGGAAGGGCGACGTCCGGGGCGATGGTCGAGATCACCGGGATCCGGTCGGCGGCGAGCAGGTCGTCCACCGCCCGCGGGTTCACGGTCACGACATCGCCCACCAGCCCGACGTCGACCTCCTCCCCGTCCACGAGCGCGCCCTTGCGGCGGGCACCGAAGAGCCCGCCGTCCTCCCCGGAGATCCCGACGGCGTGCGCCACGTGCGCGTTGAGGAGGCCCACGAGCTCGCGCTGGACCTGCCCGGTCAGGACCATCCGGACGACGTCCATGACCTCCGGTGTGGTGACTCGCAGCCCACCGCGGAACTCGGTGCGCATGCCGAGCCGGCCGAGCATGCGGTTGATCTGCGGGCCCCCGCCGTGGACGACGACGGGTTTGAGCCCCACACGGTGGAGAAAGAGCACATCCTGTGCGAACGCACGCTGCAGGTCCGGGTCCACCATCGCGTGCCCGCCGTACTTGACGACCACGCAGCCGCCTGCGAAGCGCTCGAGCCACGGCAGGGCCTGGATGAGCACCGCGGCCTTGTGCTCCGGGCTCAGGTGGTCCACGGCCTCGGGCGCGATGGCCCGTTCGAGAGAAGTGATAGCCATGGGGTTCACCTCCTCGTCGTCGACGCGCTCGGCGAGCGTCCCGCCGGTCCGGTCCCACAGTGGGCCCTCAGGGCGGGGTCGTGACGTACGAGCAGATAATAAAGGGTGCCTGATCCGAGGCCGGCGGCAAGCCACGACAGGTCCAGCCCGTGCAACGCGCCGGACAACGGACCCTGCAGCGCGGGCACCATCCCGTGCATGAACAGCCATGCGCTCGTGAGCCCCACGGCGAACGCCGCCAGCGCCCGCCAGTCGAAGTCCCTGAGCCTCTCGCCGCCTACCGGGTCGAAGCAGTGCGTGAAGTCGGTGGAGTGGCGGTCGAGCAGGTAGAAGCGCACGGCCACGATCGCACCCCACGTGGACGTCCACGCCACCGCGGCGGAGAGCCAGGCGTCGAGGGAGTGGGCGATGTCGGTCGAGAACACGAACAGGGTCACCGCACCCATCGCCGCCACGCCCACGCCGATGTTCAGCGCCCGTCGGCCGACATTTAGGTCGAGGCTCTGGACCGTGACGGTGAACGTGTAGATGTTGAGGATATTCGTGGCGATGGGCCCGTGCAGTACGAGCAGGAGCACGGGGATGGCCATGGTGCCGAAGTTGTCGACGATGAGTTGTCCGGGGTCGACCGAGCCGTTCGTGGTGGCGAGCGTCGCCCCGAGGAGCCCGAGCCACAGGACGGGGAGGATCTGGCCGCCGGCGGAGGCCAGGTACAGCCGCTTGCGCGGGATGCTCCGACTGACGAAGCGGGAGTAGTCACAGGCGTAGGTGAGCCAGGTCAGCCCCCATCCGACGCCGATCGCCGTCATCACCGAGGACATCGCGACGACGCGGTCCCACCCAGTGAGAGCCCCGCTCGGCGGACCAGCGTACGACCAGTCGATGTCCATGAAGAACCAGGCCGCGATCGACATCGCGATGAGGATGAGGAGCGTCGGGGGAACGGTCCACCGCTCGAAGGCGGAGATCGCCCGGTAGCCGAACAGGGCGATCGTCACCTGGACGAGCATGACGACGGCGGCCACACCGAACTTCCAGCCGTAGTTGGTGAGGTCCGGGTCGACCAGGCCGAGCTTCCCGAAGAGCGCCATCACCAAGTCGAGGACGATCCAGGTGTTGACGGCGCACCAGCCGATCACCACGACGGCCTGGATCGTGGCCGGCAGGTAGTTCCCACGGCGGCCGAAGACGGCTCGACCGAGGACCATGGCCGTGACGCCGCTGCGCTGGCCGAGCAGGACGAAGAAGCCGAACACGAACATCCCGAGGACGTTGCCGACCGCCAGGACCGCGAACGTGTCCCACAGGCCGAGTCCCATGGTGATGCCAAGTGCACCGAGCACCCAGTTGATGGGGGCGATGTTCGCCCCGGCCCAGATCCAGAACTGGGGCCCGACCCGGGTGGTGCGTTGCCCCTCCGGAATCGGCTGCAGCATCTCCTCGACGTCCCGGCGGACGTCGTCGACGTGGGTCTCCCCGTGCGCTGCGGGCCCGTCGGGCTGGGCCGCCACTGGCGGGCACGCCCCCTCGAGGCCCTCGGTCCTTGAACCGCGCAGCATGACGATCAGATCCCGAACTCGCAACGGACGGCGGCGACCATGCCCGCCGACGCGCCGTCGAGGAGGATCTGGCCCTTCTCGACGGTCCCGGCGGCGCCGGAGGACAGGCATCCCGACACCGGGGTGATCTCCGGACGGGCGGGCAGCACGTCGTAGTTTGGCAGTTGGGCCGGCGGGATGTCCGCCACCCGGGTCATGTCGACCCGGTCGGGGTGGAGCAGGAGCATGAGGGAGGTCTCGAGGACCCCACCGTGCTCCAGGTCCCAGCCGGGGAAGCCGTCCGGGTAGAGCGTCGCGATGACGTCGTCTCCGACGAAGTCCCAGTAGGACAGGAGCATCACCGTCATGTCCGTGACACCGTCGAGGCGGAGCTCCCGGATCGCCAGGTCCGCTCCCTCGTAGAGGAACTGGTAGTTCTCGTAGTGGCCGTTGACGAAGGCAACCTTCCGTACGCCGTGGCGTGCGAACTCGAGCACCAGGGTCTTGGCGATGGACACCACCGTCGCGGCATCGAGGCTCGTCGTGCCGGTGAGGTGGTTCCCGCCCCCTGAGCGCTGCTGGGACTTGTACCCGAAGACGATCGGCGGCGCGACGAGCGATCCGGTCTGCCCGGCGACAGCTCCCGCCATCGCGCGGGAGAGGAGCACGTCGACATTCATCGGCATGTGCGGTCCGTGCTGCTCGGTCGATCCCACCGGGATGAGCACCGGTACGCCGTTCGCCACACGCTCCCGGTAGGTGAAGGCGTCGAGGTCCTCCATGTAGACGGTATCGGGACTCACTTGTGCTCACGTCCCATGCTTCCCTGGACGACGGCGGGTTCGCCCTCGTCCGCACGGACCCCGGCGGGTGCTCTGGAGTCCTCCGTGGTCTTCCCACCGACCACCCCGCCCTGCGTGAAGGCCTCGGTCAGCCCCGGCGTCTTCTTCGTGGAGAACAGGATCTGCGCGAGGCCGCCCAGGATGATCAGCAGGCCGCCGAGGATCTGCATGAAGGAAAGGGGTTCGCTGAACAGGGCGACGCCAAGGATCGTCGCCATGATCGTCTCCTGGTAGGAGATGGTCGCCAGCTCGCCGGCCAGCAGGATCTTTGACGCGATGGTCAGGAAGTAGAACGCCCCTGCGCCGGTGATGAACGCCGCGACCACGAGGACGATCCACCCGCGGGCGGTCATTCCGCCCAGATCAGGAACCCTGACGATATTGATGATGCCGAGGGTGATGACGGCGAAGATGAAGTTGGTGTACGCGCGTACGTCGGACTCGACGTCGCTGCGATAACGGCTCACGAACAGGAAGAGACCGTACGCGACGCCTGACGCCAGGGCGACCATGTTGCCCGCGAAGTACTTGGGGTCGAGGTCGAGCGACACAGTGAATCCGTCACCCGCCGAGTAGTTGATGATGCCGATGATGAGGAGGCAGCCGACGAACACGGACGAGAGCGAGATCGCCGTCGCCTTGGTGAACGGCTCCTTGAGGAAGATGCTCGCGAGGATGGTCGAGTAGATGGGTCCGGTGTAGATGAGGAAGGCCGCGTTGGCGAGTGTCGTCATCTGTGTCGACATCACGTAGAGGCCGGACAGGAGGCCCAGGAAGACGCCGGAGGCGATGATCGCAGGAGTCAGCCTGAAGCCGCGGAACCTCACGTACTTGCGACCGACCGTGAAGATCAGAGTCATCAGGATGAGCCCGGCCAAGTTGCGGGCGAGCGATATGAAGAGTCCTGGAGCCTCGATGTACCGGGCAAAGGCTCCGATACCGCCCATGAGACTGGAGGACAGGAACATGATGGCGAAGCCGGTGAGCTTGGTACGGCTTGACGACGGCATTGTGATTCCGCTCCTTCGCGGGTCCTGCCCAGACGGCAGGGATGTTCAGCTTTTGGGGTCGAGGGGTGCTCCCCCGGGAGGGGGGTACACATCGTGCACCCCCCTCACTCGTTCGGACTCAGACGAGGGTGGGGTCCTCGACCTGGTTCGGGAAGAAGTCCTCGCAGGTGCCCTCGCGGTAGACGTCCGCGGTGGCGCAGTGCAGGCCGCCACCGAAGGCGTAGGCGTCACGGAACGGCACCGGGATGACGTTCATCCCGAGCTTGTCCATCTGCTCGGCCTGGTAGACCTCGGACTCCTCGACGATCACCGTCTTGTGGTCCAGGACCAGGCAGTTCATCGACAGCCACACCGAGGAGTAGCACAGCGGCGGCGGGTTGTCGTGGGCCGGCTTGGCGGCCTCGACGATCTGCCAGTCGTTGGCCTCGAAGATCGCCCGCTGCTCCACCGGGAGCGGACGGTGAGGGTTGTTGATGATCAGGCCCGGGCGCAGCGGCACGAAGGTCGCGTCGATGTGGATCGGGTAGGGGTCGCCGGGGAAGTTGACCGAGTGCACCCGCAGGTCGGGGTAGTACCGCTTGAACCACTCCATGGCCTTGCGGTTGGTGGTCAGGCCGTGCTGGATGAACAGGTCCTTGCCGACCCGCATGACGTCCGCCGCGTCCCACATGGGCTCGACCTCGGTGGTGACGAAATCCTTGTTCGCGGTCCGGATCAGGCGGTCCTCGAGCGAGATCTTCTCGTCGTAGTAGTTGTGCTTGTAGGACTTGTCCGTCAGGCGGGGGCGGGGAGCCTGCGTCCACTTGAACTCCGGGTCGTTCTCGAAGTACTCGTTCATCAGCGGCCAGTAAGCCAGGTACTCGAAGTATCGGCAGCGGAAGGAGTTCGCCGAGGACATGATCTCGTTGCCGATGGTGAGCAGGATGTCGCGCGGCGGCATCTGGGTCATCATCGAGTCGTTGCGGAAGTCCGGCGTCTGGATGTGCTGGTTCCACTGGATCGGGGTGGGGCGGTCCACCTTCACCCCGTGCTTCTCCAGCACGGCGACATAGTGGTCGAGCTGCGCGTTGGCCTTCTCCACGGTCTCGGTGGGGCGCGGGCCCCACATGCCGCGCATCTCGGAGTCCACCGGCACCTTCTCAGAGGTGGCCGGCTCCTCCGGGGGGATCATGCTGTAGTCGGCGCGGCCCACGATCGCGTGCTTGAGCGGGTCGAAGTCGTTCCACGAGTTGACGATCTTGGTCATTCGAAACTCACTCCTTCTGGGGCGCGTCGCCGCGCTCCCGGTTTCGTTTCGCCCCGGTTCTTCGGGGCTCTGTCTTCCGTGCCGCCGTCGACCGGCGGCCGTTCATGTGTTCGATTGTCGGCTTGCGATACGTGACGAGGCCATCACCTCGGTCCGGTGCGGTCGGTGGCCGGTGGCAGGTCGCTCATGCGCGGCGCACCCGGCTCTCCGGCTCCTGCGGCACGGGCGGGCGGATGTCGTCCGGCCCGCCGTAGTTGCCACCGGGGGTGATGACGGTGCCCGCCGTGCCGGCGATGATCGCCTGCGCGTCCTCGAGGCGGCCGATGGCGGCCATGTCGCCGGTGAGCTCGACGAACCGGCACGCGGCGTCGACCTTGGGCCCCATCGAGCCGGCGGCGAAGCCCATCTCCCGCATCGCGCCGGGGGTGGACCGGCGGACCTCCCGCTCCTCGGGGGTGCCGTAGCCGGCCAGCACGGCGGGAACGTCGGTGAGGATCATCAGGGCGTCGGCCTCCAGGGCCTCGGCCAGCACGGCCGCGGTGAGATCCTTGTCGACCACGGCCTCGACGCCCTGCAGCTTGCCGAACTCGTTGCGGATCACCGGGACTCCGCCCCCGCCGGCACAGACGACGACGGCGCCCGCCGAGAGGAGCGTGCGGACCAGCCGCGTCTCGATCACGCGCTGCGGCCGCGGCGAGCCGACCACGCGGCGGTAGTACTCGCCGTCGGCCTTCATCACCCAGCCGCGCTCGGCCGTGAATGCCTCGGCCTCCTCCTTCGAGTAGACCTGTCCAACGAACTTGGTGGGGTTCTTGAATGCCGGGTCGCCGGCGAGGACGAGGGTCTGGTTGACGATGCTGGCCACGTGCCGGCCGGGCAGGTTGTTCTGCAGTGCCTGGAGCAGCCAGTAGCCGATCATGCCCTGGGTCTGGGCGCCCAGGGTGTCGAAGGGGTACGGCGTGGTGAGGTTCGGGTCGTTCGCGGACTCCAGGGCCAGGACCCCGACCTGCGGGCCGTTGCCGTGGGTGATGACGAGCTCATGTTCCTCGGCCAGCGGCGCCAGGGCCTTGACCGCCGTCTCGACGTTGTCGATCTGGACGGCGGCGTCGGGCCGCTCGCCCCGCTTGAGGAGGGCGTTCCCGCCCAGTGCTACGACGATGCGCATGTCAGCTCCCCAGGGTGGCGACCATGACGGCCTTGATCGTGTGCATGCGGTTCTCGGCCTGGTCGAAGACGACGGAGCCCGGGGACTCGAACACCTCGTCGGTCACCTCGAGCGCCGTCATCCCGGTCTTCTGGAAGATGTCCTCCCCGACCTTGGTGCCGCGGTCGTGGAACGCCGGCAGGCAGTGGAGGAACTTCACGTCCGGGTTGCCGGTGGCCGCCATGAGCGCGGCGTTGACCTGGTAGTCCTTGAGGAGGGCGATGCGCTCGTCCCAGACCTCCTTGGGCTCGCCCATGGAGACCCAGACGTCGGTGTAGATGAAGTCCGCGCCCTTGACACCCTTGGCGACATCGTCGGTGACGGTGATCCGCGCGCCGGTGGTGGCGGCGATCTCACGGGCCGTCGCGACGATCTCCGCGGAGTTCTGCAGCTCCTTCGGCGCGACCATGCGCACGTCCATGCCGAGCATGGCGCCGGAGATCAGCAGGGAGTTGCCCACGTTGTTGCGGGCGTCACCGAGGTAGGCGAAGGCGATGTCGCCGTCAGCCTTGCCGGAGTGCTCGCGCATGGTGAGCTGGTCGGCGAGCATCTGGGTGGGGTGCCACTCATCGGTCAGGCCGTTCCACACCGGGACGCCTGACTGGGCGGCGAGGATCTTCACCGCCTCCTGGCTCTTGCCGCGGTACTCGATGCCGTCGTAGAACCGGCCGAGCACCCGGGCGGTGTCCGCCACCGACTCCTTGTGCCCCATCTGCGAGCCGCTCGGTTCGAGGTAGGTCACGTGCGCGCCTTGGTCGAACGCGGCCACCTCGAACGAGCAGCGGGTGCGCGTGGAGGTCTTCTCGAAGATCAGCGCGATGTTCTTGCCGGCCAGTCGCTGGGTCTCGGTGCCGGACCGCTTCTCGGCCTTGAGGTCGGCGGAGAGGTCGAGCAGCGAGCGCCACTCGTCGGGCGTGAAGTCCAGCTCCTTGAGGAAGCTGCGTCCATGGAGGGGGTGGGGCGACTCGGCCGGCGGCGACGTCGCCGTCGTGCGGGCCGGGTGGGCCCCCTCTCGGGTCAGCTGGTCCTGGGACATGGTCAGATCTCCTCTCGGATGGTGGGGCAGCTCATGCAGCGGGGGCCTCCGCGCCCGCGGCCGAGCTCGGTGCCGGGGACCTCGAGGACCTCGACGCCGTTGGCCCGCAGATAGGTGTTGGTGGTGGTGTTGCGCTCGTACCCGACGACCACGCCGGGTGCGATGGCGAGGGTGTTGCAGGCGTCGTCCCACTGCTCGCGCTCGGCGGCGAGGGCGTCCTGCGGCGTGGTGAGGACGCGGATGCTGTCCAGGCCGAGCGCGTCGGCGATCACGGCATGCATGCCTTCGGCGGCGTTCGCGCTGACGGACAACTCTTTGGGGGTGCGCCCGGGCCGGATCGTCCGGGACCGGAGCATCCCCAGGCCGGCATACTTGGTGAAGGACTCCTGGTCGACCATGGTCATGACCGTGTCCAGGTGCATGAAGGCCCGCGCCTTCGGCATCTCCAGGGCGATGACGCGCTCGGCGGACCCCTCGGCGAAGAGGTGGGCGGCGAGACGCTCGACGCCCTGCGGCGAGGTGCGCTCGCTCAGCCCGACGAGGACGGCACCGTTGCCGATGACCAGGACGTCGCCGCCCTCGACGGTCGCGGCGCCCTCAGCGGTACCGCTGGACCAGACGTGGTGGCCGGTGTCGGCGAACCGCGGGTGCCAGCGGTAGATCGCCTCGAAGTTCACCGTCTCCCGCTGACGAGCCGTCTTGCGCATCGAGTTGATGGCGACGCCGTCGTAGATCCAGCAGGAGGTGTCGCGGGTGAACATGTGGTTCGGGAGCGGGGCGAGGACGAAGTCCTCGGGCCCCATCGTGCCGATCGCGACGGACTCGGGCTCGATGATCTCCTCGAGCAGCTCCCGCTTGGTGACGCCGGCGATGAGGATGCTCGCGAGACGTCCGCTGTCGAGGTTGTCCGCGTGGTTGCGCAGGGCGTCGAGGGCGCCGAGCCCGTAGATCCGTCCGTCGACCACGTGGTCGAGCACGAACCGACGGGCGTCGAGGTTCTCCAGCGTCTGGGCCAGGAGCTCCTCGAGGTAGAGCACCTCGACGCCGCGCTCACGCAGGACCGCGGCGAACCGGTCGTGCTCCGCCTGCGCCTGGCTCACCCACAGCACGTCGTCGAAGAGGAGGGCGTCCTTGTTGGAGGGGGTGAGCCTGCTCATCTCCCGGCCCGGCCGATGCAGGATCACCTGCTTCAGCGGGCCCACCTCGGAATCGATGCGGTAGGCGGCCTGCTCGACCGTCACGCTTCCCTGGTACGTCATCGTGACCTCGTTCTGTGTCTCGTCGTCGAGAACTGACAGAACTGAGTAGACATCATTCTGCACGGGCGTACAGGGGACGTTGTGCCCAGAACAGATGTTCGCACCACGCAGAACTACGGCGGAATATCACGGTTCTCCCGGATCTCAATCCGACACTGGTCACCCTGCGACTTGGACGCCTGTCCATGCCTCATGTCGGTCCGCATCGCCAACCGCACGCCCGTGCAGGCCCGACGCGCGCTCAGGCTGCCCGACAGGGGTTGTGCCCGTGCGACGTAGGTCACATCATCGACGGGAGGCGTGAGCGCCCGACGGGGTGCCATACCGCTCCGGCGGGTGCGCCGCGGCAGACGGAGGAGGACGAACATGGCTGGACCGGGAATCGCACGGGTGCGACGGAACGCGGCCGCTCGCCTGGGGGACATCGGGGAAGAGGACGAGGAGATCGAGGTGGTCCCCATGCCCCGGGAGGTGCCGGTGCCGGAACCCATGACGGAGCCGGCGCCCGAGGAAGTGCCGGCCTGACCGTGATGCCGGACGAGGGTCCGGCCCTGGTGCTGGGCTCGGTCCGGGGACGCCGGTCGTTCGGTGTACTTCCGGACGGGCGCCTCACCGGGCTCTACTACACACAGGCCTGGGCAGCCGGGGAGAACCAGGCGTCGTGCTTCCACGAGGGCGGCGTCCTCGTGGAGTTGCCCGGCGGTAGCGTCGCGGTGCGAGGGGCCCACTCCCGCAGCATCGGGACCACGCACGGCCTCCAAGGCTGTACCTGTGGCTTCTACGCGTACTACCGCGCCGACCCCTACGCCAGGTCCGGTCGGATCTCCGGGATCATCGAAGGCTTCGGCCGGGTCGTGCTCGGGACGCAGGGGTTCCGGGCCGAGAAGGCCCGGATCCTCGCTCTCGTCGCGGGTCGCGATCTCAGGCGGACCTGTGAGCGGTATCCCGACGTCGCGTGGTTCGCCGAGGAGCGCGCGATGCTGGCGGAGTTCCCACCCACGCAGGACGGCCCGAGCCTCTGAGTGGCTACCCCTTCACGGCACCTGCCGAGGCGTTCATGATGCGCTTCTGGAAGATGAAGAACACCACCGCCACCGGAATCGTCATGAGGAGCGCGGCGGCCAGTTTCAGCGGGTACTGACTGCCCTGGCTGAGCTGCCCGGAGGCGAGCTGGGCCACCCCGCGGGTCAGCGTGGTCAGATCCGTCGACTGGGTCGAGACGATGAAGTGGCTGAGCTCGTTCCATGACCCCTGGAAGCTCATGATGACGATGGTGATGACCGCAGGGGTCGCCATCGGCAGCACGATCGACCAGAACGTCCGGAAGGTGCCGGCGCCGTCGATCCGCGCCTGCTCCTCGACCGAGGCCGGGATCGACTCGAAGAAGTTCTTCATGATGAACACACCCGCAGCGTCGACCAGCAGGGGCAGGATCATGCCCGCGTAGCTGTCGTAGATGCCGACGGTGTTGATGACGAGGAACTTCGGGATGAGCAACACCACCGACGGGACCGCCATCACGGCGACCAGTCCGGCGAAGATGACACTGCGACCCGGGAAGCGCAGCCGCGCCAACGCGTAGCCCGCGAGCGAGTTGAAGAACACCCGGCCGGCCGTGACGAACAGCGTCACGATGATCGAGTTCTGCGCCCACAGCGGGAAGTCCGAGTTCTGGAACAGCCTCGTGTAGGCGGCGGTCGTGAACGTGGCCGGGTTCATGCCGAGCGGGTCCGCGGCGGCCGCGGTGTCCGTCTTGAACGAGTTGACCACCTGGATGAGGAACGGCGAGATGTAGATCAACGCCAGGGTGATCAGCACGAGGTAGGTCGCCCACCAGAGACGGCCGGTGTGCCGTCGGGGGCCGCCCTGCTCGGCGGATCGGCCGCCCCGCCCACGACCGGCCCGCGGATCGCGTGTGGCGGTCGAAACCGCCCCGGTGGAGGTCATGATGTGGCCGCCTTTCGAACTCGGGCGGTGCGGCGACTACGGCGCCGCTGGGCGACCTCGTCCTTGTCACGCAGCGTCCAGCGCTGGACCGCCGCCATGAGCACGATGATCGCGAAGAGAATGAACGCGATCGCGGCGCCCTGACCCCAGCGGCCGTTGTTGAACGCCGCGTTGAAGGACAGGTACGCGGGGGTGAGCGTGGTCTTCGCGGGTCCGCCCTGGGTACCGGTGTAGATCTGGTCGAAGACCTGCCACGTGCCGATGAGTCCGAGGGTCACCACGGTGAAGATGGTGGGCTTGAGCATCGGCACGGTGATGTACCGGAACCGTTCGAACGTGCTCGCGCCGTCGACCATGGCCGCCTCCTCGACCTCCCCGCTGATCTGCTGCAGCGCGGCGATGAACAGGAGCATGAACGTGCCGGAGGTGGTGAAGATCGCCATGAGGATGAAGGCGCTCATGGCGATCGACGGGCCGGAGAGCCAGTCCCACCAGGTGATGCCGAGGAACCCGCCGCCGGTCAGAGCTCCGGGGGCGGTGTCCAGCCCGAGCCAGGTCAGCACCACGTGGCTGACGCCGCGCGGGTCGTTGAACCAGTTGGGCCCGGTCGCGCCGAGGACGGACAGCACCTTGTTCACCACGCCGGTGGAGGAGAACACGAAAAGCCACAGCACCGTGATCGCCACCGACGACGTCACCGACGGGAAGTAGAACGCGGTGCGGAAGAAGGACCGCGCCCGGATGTTCTGACTGACCAGTACGGCCAGCACGAGCGAGACGATCGTCTGGATCGGCACCACGAGCAGCACGTAGTAGACATTGTTGCGCAGGGCGGTGCCGAAGTCGCGTGTGGGCAGACCGCCGTCAGAGAGGATCGCCCGGTAGTTCTCGGTGCCCACGTAGCTGACATTCGTGGAGAAAGGGCTTCCCCTGCCGGTCCAGTCCGAGACGCTCACCCAGACCGCCATGAAGATCGGGACCACGAGGAAGAGGCCGAGGATGACCAGCATGGGTGAGACGAACAGCCAGCCGGCGGCCGACTGACCGGTGCTGGACCGCCGGCGCCGGGTGGGCGCCGGCCCGGCGGCGCGAGTCGCGGGCGCGCTCATGGCATCACCTTTCCCGGCTCCGGGCGCGCCGTGCGCAGCGCCCGGACCCGACCGCATCAATCCAGGGTGGCCTGCAGCGAACTGTTGACGGACTCCAGGATCGCGGCGGGGTCAGCCGTCGCGAGCGACTCGAGCTGGGCGTTGAAGTCGCCGATCACGTCGCTGGAGCCCGGCTGGGCGGGCAGGTTGATCGCGTACTCCGCGCCGTCGATGAACGCGGCCTGGTCGGGGTAGGCGGCCTTCCACTCCTCGGCGACCGCGGACACCGACGGCATGACGCCGAACGCCTCGGCGAACGCCATCTGCTGCTCGTCGGTGGTGAGGAACTCGACGAGCTTCTTGGCACCCTCGACGTTGTCGGCATCCGTGGCGATGCCCCAGCAGTTCGTGTACTGGATCGTGCCCGGCCCGGCGGGACCGGCCGGCAGCTCGACCACCCGGTAGTTCACGTCCGGGAAGTCGTTCTGCATGGCACCGGCGATCCAGTTGCCCTCGATGACCATCGCGGCCAACTGCTGTCCGAAGGCCTCGCCGCCCCAGCCGGCGCCGAGGGTCGAGGAGTAGGCGAAGGTACCCGCGGCGAGATGATCCTTGACGTAGGTGAGGGCCTCGAGGTTCTCCGGGGAGTTGAGCACGGCGGTACCGCCGTCCTGGAACGCTCCGCCGGCCTGTGGGAAGAACACGCCCACGCGCTGGATCTCCGGCCCGAACCCGAGTCCGACGACGCCGTCCTTCGTCAGGGTCTGCGCCACCGTGGTCAGCTGCTCCCACGTGGTGGGGATGTCGGCGTCGGTGAGCCCGGCGGCCTCCCACAACCCGGTGTTGATGACGAGTGCGAGGGTGGAGAAGTCCTTCGGGGCGCAGTAGAACTGCCCGTCGACCGAGAACGCGTCGACGAGCGGTGCATAGAAGTCGTCCGTGTTGGTCAACTCATCGGCGTAGGCGACGATGGAGCCGTTTGCGGCGAAGGTGTTCATCTGGTCGGGCGACATGTAGAACAGGTCCGGCGGGTTGCCGCCCGCAAAGCCCTGGGAGAGCTGCTGGGCCAGGTCCGACGCGACGATCAGTTCGACGTTCTCCCCGCTCTCCGCGGCCCAGTCGTCGAGCGCGGTCTGGACCGCGTTCGTCTCGGCGTCACCCGACGACCCGATCATGACCTGGATGTCCCCGCCGGCGGAGTCGCCGGTGGCGGAGTCGCCGGTGCCGGTACCGTCCGCGGTGCTGTCCTCGAAACCGGACCCTCCACACCCGGCCAGGGCGAGAGCGCCCGCGGCGAGCGCCGCGACGAGGGGGATCTTCTTGGATCTCATGACATTTCCTGTTCCTCGATGGGTTGGGTCTGGTGCAGGCGTGGGGGCAGGGCGGAGTCGCGGAACACGGGCGTGGGAGCCAGCAGCACCTGGCGGCGCTGCGGGGTGCCGGCCAGGCGGTCGACCAGGAGCGTGATGGCGGTCCCGGCGGCCTCGGCAACGGGCTGGGACACCGAGCTGAGGCCCACGGCGCGAGCGACGGGGGTGTCGTCGAAGCCCACCACCACCGCGCGGCGGCCCGGGGACTCGAGCAAGGCGATGCTCGCGCCGATGGCGAGGGAGTCGGAGGCGCACACCAGGGCGGTGGCACCGCGGTCCAGCAGCGTCCTGGCCGCCACCGAACCCAGGCGCGCGAGGTCGTCCGGACACTCGACCGTCCAGGCGACGGCGTCGACGTCCGGCCGATGCTCCGCCATCGCGCGGCGCCAGCCCTGCCACCGGTCGCCGCCCACACCCGGTTCGGCGGGCCAGGAGAGGTAGCCGAGCCGCTGGTGACCGGCCTCGACGAGGGTGCGCACCACCTCGTACGTCCCCGCGGCGCCGTCGACGTCGACCCAGTCGAAGGGCACGTCGAAAGGATCCGGCTCGCTCCAGGGCCGCCCGAAGGACACGAACGGTGCACCTCGCTCGACGAGCCACGGGATCCGCCGGTCCTCCACGTGCGTCGAGGTGAGCACGACGCCGTCGATGTCGCCGGCGGCGAACATGTCCTCGTAGGTGCCGATCTCGTCGTTCTCGTCGGTCGCCGCGAAGAGCAGGAGCCGGTAGCCCCGGCGGCGGGCCTGCTCGGCGAGCTCGTGGAGGAAGAACTCGAGGATGTGACCGTTGATGCCGTCGAAGTCCGGCATCATCCGGATGGCCAGCGTGCGCGACTGTGCGGTCCGCAGCTGGCGGGCGGCGTGCGAAGGAACGTAGCCCGCCTCCCGGATGGCGTCGAGCACGGCCTCCCGCGTGGTCGGGGCGACGACGTCGGGCCGGTTGATGGCGTTCGAGACCGTCTGCCGCGACACACCGAGCGCGGCGGCCAGCGACTGCAGGGTGGGCCGTACCGTCGCCATGCGATTCTCCTCGTCGAGAATGAATTTGATCGTTCAAACCCGTGCTGTCATCCTGGAATGGAAGTGACATGCTGTCAACCTGGCGCGACCGCTCCCAGGTCTCAACTCGGCAACGCTCGCCGGCGGAAGGAGCCACCCGTGGCCGGTCTCCAGCCACTGCTGCACGATCTCCACCCGGTGCTGGCCGCACCGCTCCAGGTCTGGGGGGGGCCGGACGGCACCATCGCCGAGCACGGGGCGCAGGGCATGTTCTTCGGCGACGAACGGGTGGTCCGCGCGCTCACGCTGACCTCGACCACGCACTCCCTGGAGCACCTGTGCACGCTCAGCCCCACCGCCTGTTCCGCCGAGTACATCGCCGTGACGCGCCGTCCCGAGGCCGTCGTCGACCCGCTCGTGACGCTGGTGCGGCGGCGGGAGGTGACCTCCGGCGGCGTCGCGGAGTCGCTCGACCTCGTCAATGACTCCGACGAGCCCGAGCATCTCGAGTTGCTGCTCGAGCTCCGGGCTGACGCGACACCCATGGAGGCGGTCAAGCAGGGTCTCGGCGCGGCGCCGGTGGCCGCTCTGACGCTGCCGCGGTGGTCCTGGCGCGACGCCGGCACGTCCGTGCACCTCGTCACCGACGGCCGAACGAGCAGCGACGGGGACACGGTCCGGATCTCCTTCACGCTCGAGGCAGGCCCGCGCTCACGCGCCACCGCGCGGTGGCACCTCGCCATCGCGGACGCGGGCGCAGTGGTGGTGGCGCCGCGCAACCGCTACCTCGCCGAGGCGGGGCGGGACCTGGTGGCACGGAGCGAACCGCGCGTCGGGCGTTACCTGGCGCGCGCCGTCGGCGACCTCGACGCACTGCTCATGGCCGCCGCCGACGCCCCGGAGGAGACATTCCTCGCGGCGGGCGCCCCCTGGTTCTTCACGCTCTTCGGCCGCGACTCGATCATCGCGGCCTCGATGCTGCTACCGCTCACTCCACGGCTGGCGGGCTCCACCCTCACCGCCCTCGCGCGCCTGCAGGGCACCCGCACGGCTGCGGAGACTGCGGAGCAGCCCGGCAAGATCCTCCACGAGGTGCGCCGCGAGGTACTCGAGCTGAAAACCGACGGCGGGCGCCTCACCCTGCCGCCGGTGTACTTCGGCACGATCGACGCCACTCCCCTGTGGATCGTGCTGCTCCACGACGCCTGGCGGGCCGGGCTGGACGAGGAGCGGGTGCGCTCACTGCTGCCACACCTGGAGCCGGCGCTGGCGTGGATGCGCGACCACGGCGACGCCGACGGCGACGGCTTCCTCGAGTACCAGGACACCACCGGCACGGGCCTTGCCAACCAGGGCTGGAAGGACTCGGGCGACTCCGTACGGTGGCACTCGGGTGCGCTCGCCGAGGGGCCGATCGCGCTGTCCGAGGTGCAGGGCTACGCCTACCGCGCGGCGCTCGTCGGGGCGGACCTGATGGACGCTTTCGGGCTTGCGGGTGCGGACGGGTGGCGGACGTGGGCCGTCCGGCTGCGGAACCGGTTCCGGGAGGCGTTCTGGGTCGAGGGCGATCGCGGCCGCTACCCGGCCATCGCCCTCGACGTCCACAAGCGACCGGTGGACTCCATCAGCTCGAACATGGGCCACCTGCTCGGCACGGGCATCCTCGATCCCGAGGAGGCACGCCTGGTGGCCGCCCGACTGGTGGACCCCACGATGTTCTCCGGCTTCGGCCTCCGCACGGTGTCGACCACGAACGGCGGCTACGCACCGCTGCGCTACCACGCCGGGTCCGTGTGGCCGCACGACACGGCGATGGCCATCGAGGGACTGCTGGCCGAAGGGCTGGTGGACGAGGCAAAGGTGCTCGCGGGTGGGCTGCTCCGCGCAGCCGAGGCGTTCGACCACCGGCTCCCCGAGCTCTTCGGGGGGCACAGCGATAACGAGGTCGCGCAGCCCCTCGCCTACCCCGCCGCCTGCCGGCCGCAGGCGTGGTCGGCAGCGGCCGCCGTGGTGGTGGCGAGGGCGCTGCGCGCCTGACGCGCGCCCGGCACAGGGCCGGCACGCCGTCGGCACGGGGCAGGGCACGGGGCCAAGCACGCCGTCGGCACGGGGCAGGGCACGGGGCCGGGCCCCGTCCCAGGCGGGACGGGGCCGGCGGCGCCTGGATCGGACGGTGTGGCGGTCAGGCGGCGACGAGCTGGCGCAGCACGTACTGCAGGATGCCGCCGTTGCGGAAGTAGTCCGCCTCCCCGGGGGTGTCGATCCGGACGACGGCGTCGAACTCCACGACGGTGCCGTCCCCCTTGGTGGCGGTCACCGTCACGCTCTTCGGGGTGGTCCCCTCGTTGAGCGCGGTCACACCCGAGATGTCGAACGTCTCGGTGCCGTCCAGGCCGAGCGAGGCCGCGTTCTGGCCGGCGGGGAACTGCAGCGGGAGGACGCCCATGCCGATGAGGTTCGAGCGGTGGATACGCTCGAAGCTCTCGGTGATGACGGCCTTGACACCGAGCAGCGCCGTGCCCTTCGCGGCCCAGTCGCGCGAGGAACCGGAGCCGTACTCCTTGCCACCGAGCACCACCAGCGGCACGCCCGCGGCGGCGTATGCCTGGGCGGCGTCGAAGATGGCCTCCTGCTCGCCGGTCAGGAGGTTCTTGGTGTACCCACCCTCGACATTGTCGAGGAGCTGGTTGCGCAGGCGGATGTTGGCGAAGGTGCCGCGGATCATCACCTCGTGGTTACCACGCCGCGAGCCGTAGGAGTTGAAGTCGCGGCGGGCGATGCCGTGCTCGGCGAGGTACTTGCCGGCGGGGCTGTCGGCCTTGATGGAACCGGCCGGGGAGATGTGGTCGGTCGTGACGGAGTCGCCCAGCTTGGCCAGCACGCGCGCCCCGGCGATGTCCTCGACCGGCGTGAGCTCGACCTTCATGCCGTCGAAGTAGGGGGGCTTGCGCACGTACGTGGAATCCTGTTGCCAGTCGAACGTGTCGCCCTCGGGGGTCTCCAGGGCGCGCCACCGGTCGTCGCCGGTGAAGACGTCGGCGTAGTCCGAGGTGAACATCTCGCGGTCGATCGAACTGGCGATGGTGGCGTCGACGTCGGCGGCGGAGGGCCAGATGTCCTTGAGGAAGACGTCGCGGCCGTCCTTGTCCTGGCCGAGCGGCTGGGCGTCGAAGTCGAAGTCCATCGTGCCGGCGAGGCCGTAGGCGATGACCAGCGGCGGGGATGCCAGGTAGTTCATCTTCACGTCGGGGTTGATGCGACCCTCGAAGTTGCGGTTGCCGGACAGGACCGAGACGACGGAGAGGTCGTGCTCGTTGACGACGGCGGAGACCTCCTCCGGCAACGGGCCCGAGTTACCGATGCAGGTCGTGCAGCCGTAGCCGACGAGGTAGTAGCCCAGGTCCTCCAGGTAGGGCCACAGTCCGGCCTTGTCGTAGTAGTCCGAGACCACCTTGGAGCCCGGCGCCATGGAGGTCTTCACCCACGGCTTGACCTGCAGGCCCTTCTCGACGGCGTTCTTCGCGAGCAGGCCCGCCGCGAGCATCACCGAGGGGTTGGAGGTGTTCGTGCACGAGGTGATGGAGGAGATCACGACGGCGCCGTGGTCCAGCTCGGTCTTCCGGCCGTCCGCCATCGTGATCGGCACACGCTTGTGCGTGCGGTGGGTGGCGTGCCCGGGCGGCACCGTGTCGTCGTGGAAGCCGTTGGTCCCCGTGGCGATCGGGTCGGAGGCCGGGAACGTGCCCTCGATGGACTCGTCCAGGCTCGTCTCGACGATCGGCTCGTGCTCGCCGACGTAGTTGGGCAGGACGTCCGCGAAGGCCATCTTGGCGTCGGTCAGCGCGATGCGGTCCTGGGGCCGCTTGGGGCCCGCGATGGATGGCACCACGGTGGAGAGGTCGAGCTCGATGTACTCGGAGAAGGCCGGCACCCGCGACGGGTCGTGCCACAGGCCCTGCTCCTTGGCGTAGGCCTCGACGAGTGCGAGCTGCTCGTCGGAGCGGCCGGTGAGCCGGAGGTAGTCGACGGTGACCTGGTCGATCGGGAAGATCGCCGCGGTGGAGCCGAACTCCGGGCTCATGTTGCCGATGGTGGCGCGGTTGGCCAGCGGCACCTCGGCGACGCCCTGTCCGTAGAACTCGACGAACTTGCCCACCACGCCGTGGTTGCGCAGCATCTCGGTGATGGTCAGCACCACGTCGGTGGCGGTCGCGCCGGGCGGGATGGAGCCGGAGAGCTTGAACCCGACGACGCGCGGGATGAGCATCGAGACCGGCTGGCCGAGCATGGCCGCCTCGGCCTCGATGCCGCCGACGCCCCAGCCCAGCACGCCCAGACCGTTGACCATCGTGGTGTGGGAGTCGGTGCCGACGCAGGTGTCGGGGTAGGCGCGCGTGACGCCGTCGACCTCACGCGTCATGACGACGCGGGCGAGGTACTCGATGTTGACCTGGTGCACGATGCCGGTGCCTGGCGGGACGACCTTGAAGTCGTCGAACGCCGTCTGGCCCCAGCGCAGGAACTGGTAACGCTCCTTGTTGCGCCCGTACTCCAGCTCCACGTTGCGTTCGAAGGCGTCCGCGCGGCCGAACACGTCGATGACGACGGAATGGTCGATGACCATCTCGGCCGGGGCGAGCGGGTTGATCTGGTCGGGGTTGCCGCCCAGATCGGCGACGGCCTCGCGCATGGTGGCGAGATCGACGATGCACGGCACGCCGGTGAAGTCCTGCATGACCACGCGGCCGGGCGTGAACTGGATCTCCGTGCTCGGCTCCGAGTCGGGCACCCACTCCGCCAGTGCCCGGACGTGGTCGGCCGTGATGTTCACGCCGTCCTCGGTCCGTAGCAGGTTCTCCGCGAGGATCTTGAGGCTGTAGGGCAGCCGGTCGAGTCCCTCGACGGCAGCGAGCCGGAAGATCTCGTAGCTCTTGCCCGCGACGTCCAGGGTCCCCCTGGCTCCGAATGTGTCCACGCTGCTCACATCTGCTCCTCAGTAACGGTGCGACGACCTGGGTCGAGGCACAGCGGTCTCCCGCGGTGCGTTCATTCGTGTCACGACGCTCTCACCCTGGCCACGTCTCTCGATGTCAAGATACTTTGTCGAAGGCTGTCCCGTCCACCGACGCTCCGGCGCGGCGCACCGACAACCTGCGACGACGTCACGCGCATGCCCACGTCGCCACGCGCGAGTGCCCAGCCGCGCCGCCCCGTGCCCCGTGCCCCGTGCCCCGTGCCCCGTGCCCCGTGCCCCGTGCCCCGTGCTTGTGGTGGGTGTTTTGG
>NZ_JBTSDU010000006.1:24862-55480 GCF_054605595.1 Georgenia sp.
ACATGCACGGCGTGGGCGGTCAGGCTCGCCGGAGCCGGGCGGTCACCTCGATGTGATGCGTGTGCGGGAACAGGTCGAAGCCGGCGATCGAGTCGACGACGTACCCGTGCTCGCGCGCGCTCCGCAGGTCTCGGGCGAGCGCGGCCGGGTCGCACGCGACGTGCACGATGCGGGACGGCGCCAGTTCGGCGATCGCGGCCATCACCCCGGCCCCGGCGCCGGCCCGCGGCGGGTCGAGGACGACGACGTCGCTGCCGGCACCGAGCCCGGCCACCGACCGGGCGTCGACCCGCCCGTGGTGCAGACGCACCCCGGCGTGCTGGTACAGGTTGCGCCGGGCGTCCCGGACGGACGCTTCCGCACCCTCGAGGCTGACGACGCCGCCATCGTCGCCCACCGCCCGCGCCAGCGGCAGCGTCAGCAGCCCAGCCCCGGAGTACAGCTCGAGGACGCGGGCACCGGGCTGTGCGCCGGCCGCCGCGAGCACCGCCTCGACGAGGGTGCGGGGCGCCTCTCGGTGCACCTGCCAGAACCCTCCGCCGCTCACGCGGTAGTCGAGCTCGCCGAGCGTGGTAACCACTCGTTCACGCACTGCCCGGCGCGCCGGCCCGGGGGCACGGCGCAGCGTCACGGGTGTGCCGTCCACGATCACCATCGGCTCCCCCACGCTCGGGGCGATGGCCTCGATGCGGGCACCCGGGTGCCAGACACGCCGCCACGGCGAGCCGGGCCCGAGCAGACCGAGCTCGGTGAGCCGGGGGTCGGCGAGGGGCATCTCGGACAGGGCGCGGACATCGTGGCTACGGAAGCCGTACATACCGGCGCGGCCGCCGCTGTCCACGGTGAGCTCGATTCGGGTCCGGGTGCCGACGCCGCCACCGGCGTCGTCCCCGGGCAGGGCGGTCACCGGGACGTCACCGCCGGTCGCGGCCGCGACGTCGGCCGCGACCCGCTCGCCGCCGATGCGGCGCAGCGTGTCCGCGAGCACTGCGGTCTTCCAGGCCCGTTGCGCCGGCAAGGCCACGTGCGCCAGCTCTCCCCCACCGACACCACCGGGCCCGGCCTCGGGCCAGATGCTCGACACCCGGTCGGCGGAGGGCTCGAGGATCTCCACGGCGTCGGCGCGCCAGTACTTGGACCGGCGCTCCGTCACGGCCAGTCGTACCCGCTCCCCCGGCAAGGCGTGCCGGACGAAGACGACGCGCTCGCCCAGCCGCGCCACGCAGTGGCCGCCGTGGGCCGGCGGCCCGACCGTGACCTCCAGCCCCTCGTCGCGCTCCACCGCCCCGTCAGGGCTCTCGGTCGGTCCGGTCCGGGTCACGGCTCTCCTCGTCCTGCGGGCGCTCGCCCGTGGGTCGGTCATGGTCGGGCGCTCGCCCGTGGGTCGGTCATGGTCGGGCGCTCGCCCGTGGGTCGGTCATGGTCGGGCGCTCGCCCGTGGGTCGGTCATGGTTCGTCCTGGACCAGGTGCGCCCCGAGATCGTCGGCCTCGTGGATCTGGAACGGTACCGATGCCAGGATCACGCCGGGCACGCGGTGCAGGCGCCCCTTGACCCGGGCCGCGCTCTGGTTGTGCAGCAGCCGCTCCCACCAGTGCTCGACGACGTACTCGGGCACGAAGACCACCACGAGGTCGCGCGGCGACTCCCGCCGCACCGACCGGACATAGTTGACCACGGGGCGGGTGACGTCGCGGAACGGTGCGTCGAGGACGGTGAGCGGCACT
The DNA here is from genome assembly GCF_054605595.1 of Georgenia sp. Taxonomy (NCBI): domain Bacteria; kingdom Bacillati; phylum Actinomycetota; class Actinomycetes; order Allobogoriellales; family Allobogoriellaceae; genus Georgenia; species Georgenia sp. The sequence goes on from NZ_JBTSDU010000006.1 coordinate 26,589, forward strand.
GGGATGTCCGCACCCTCCCAGGTGCGCCGAAGCGTCTCCGTCTCCGCCGGGTCCACCTCGACCGTGACTGCCTCGAGGGTGCTCGGGCGGGTGGCCCGGGCGTACGCGATCGCCCGCATCGCCGGTTGGTGCAGCTTGGAGACGAGCACGATGCCGTGCACCCTGGAGGGCAGCGCGCGAGCCGCCGCGACGTCGGGCACCTCGAGGTCCTGTGCCACCGCGTCGTAGTGACGGCGGACGCCGTTCATACCGACGTACAGCACGGCCATGAGCAGCAGCGTGATCCAGGCACCGTGGGTGAACTTGGTGATCAGCACGATCACGAGGACCACCCCGGTCATCGCCAGCCCGAAGGTGTTGACCGCGCGGGCGCGGCGTATCCGGGACCGCTCTGCGGGGTCCGTGCCCACCCGCAGGTGCCGCGTCCAGTGCCGGACCATGCCGGTCTGACTCACGGTGAAGGAGATGAAGACACCCACGATGTACAGCTGGATGAGTTGTGTGACCTCGGCGTTGAAGGTGACGATGAGCACGATGGCCGCCACCGCCAGCACGAGGATGCCGTTGGAGAAGGCCAGGCGGTCGCCGCGCGTGTACAGCTGGCGCGGCAGGTAGCCGTCCCGGGCGAGTATCGAGCTCAGCACCGGGAAGCCGTTGAAGGCGGTGTTCGCGGCCAGCGCGAGGATGAGACCGGTGACGACGGTCACGAGCCCGAAGAGGATCGGCGCGTCGTGGAAGATCGCCTCGGCGATCTGCCCGATGACGGGGTGCTGGACGTAGTCGTCCCCCACCGGGACGCCGTCCAGGAGGAGCTGGTCGGCGGGGTTGGCGACGAATCGGACGCCCGTCGCGCGCGCGAGGAAGAGGACCGCCATGAGCATCGTCGCCGAGATCAGGCCCAGCAGGAGCAGCGTGGCCGCCGCGTTGTGCGACTTCGGGCGCCGGAAGTGCGGCACGCCGTTGCTGATCGCCTCGATGCCCGTCAGTGCCGCCGATCCGGAGGAGAAGGCCCGCAGCACCAAGAACGCACCGGCCAGGCCCACGAGACCCTGCTCGTACCCCGCGGCGGGGAGGATGTCGAAGCCTGCCGACTCGGCCGGCCGCAACGAGCCCGTGACCTCCTGGAACAGGCCGACCAGCGCCATGAGCCCGATGGACGCCATGTACAGGTACACCGGGACGGCCAGCCCACGGCCGGACTCGCGCAGCCCCCGCAGGTTGATCAGGGCGAGGACCACGACCACGGAGGCCGCGATCCCGACCTCGTGCCCGTCGGCGGCGGGGATGACCGCCGCGACGTACTGAGCGGCGGAGGAGATGGACACCGCGACGGTCAGCACATAGTCGACCATGAGCGCACTCGCCACGGTGAGCCCGGCGTGCTTGCCGAGGTTCTCCGTCGCGACCTCGTAGTCGCCGCCGCCGGATGGGTAGGCACGTACCGTCTGGCGGTAGGACGCCACCACGGTGAGCATGACGATGACGACGGTGAGCCCGATCCAGGGGGAGATCATCGTCGCCGTCACACCCGCGATGGCGAGCGTCAGCAGCACCTCGTCGGGGGCGTAGGCGACGGACGACAGTGCGTCGGAGGCGAAGGCGGGGAGGGCGAGGCGTTTGGGGAGCAAGGTCGACCCGAGGCGCTCGCTGCGCATCGGTCGTCCGACCATCGCTCGCTTGAAGGCTCCCTTGATGTCAGGCACGAGACACCATGCTAGGCCCGGCACGGTAGCGTCAGCATCGTGCATTTCGTGATCATGGGCTGCGGCCGGGTGGGAGCGTCCCTGGCCGGGCAGCTCGAGGCGCACGGCCACTCGGTGGCGGTGGTGGACCAGAACCCCGAGGCCTTCCGTCGGCTGCCGGCCAGTTTCGAGGGGCGCCGGGTCACCGGGGTCGGCTTCGACCGGGACGCCCTCGCCCAGGCCGGCATCGAGGACGCGTTCGCGTTGGCGGCGGTCTCCAACGGCGACAACTCCAACATCATCGCCGCGCGCGTGGCCCGCGAGACGTTCGGGGTGGCCAACGTCGTCGCCCGGATCTATGACCCGCGCCGCGCCGAGGTCTACCAGCGACTCGGGATCCCGACCGTGGCGACGGTGCGGTGGACGGCCGACCAGGTGCTGCGGCGGCTGCTGCCCACCGGCGCCTCGTCGGAGTACCAGGACCCCTCGTCGCAGGTCTCGCTGGTGACGTTCGACACCCATACCGCGTGGGTCGGTGAGAGCCTCGACCGGGTCGAGGAACTCACGCAGGGCCGGGTCGCCTACCTGACCCGACTGGGGCAAGGCATGGTGCCCCACCCCGGGTCGGTGGTGCAGGAGAACGACGTCGTCCACCTGATGGTGGCGACGGACCGCATCGGGGCCGCCCAGCGGGTGCTGGCGTCCCCACCGGTGCAGGAGGAGGACTGATGCGCGTCGTCATCGCCGGGGCCGGCTCGGTGGGCCGCTCCATCGCCCGCGAGCTCCTCGGCCACGGGCACCGGGTCACCCTCATCGACCGCTCGCCCGCCGCGATGCGGGTCGCGAGTGTCGCGGAGGCGGACTGGCTGCTGGCCGACGCGTGCGAGCCCGCCACGCTGGCGGAGGCGGCCGTGGACGAGTGCGACGTCGTCGTCGCCGCCACGGGCGACGACAAGGTGAACCTGGTCGTCTCGCTGCTGGCCAAGACGGAGTTCGGGGTGCCGCGCGTCGTCGCCCGGATCAACAACCCCAAGAACGAGTGGATGTTCGACGAGGCGTGGGGCGTGGACGTGCCCGTCTCGACGCCGCGGATCATGACGGCGCTCGTCGAGGAGGCCGTGAGCGTCGGGGACCTGGTGCGCATCTTCCGTTTCCACCAGTCCGGGGCGAGCATGCACGAGCTGACGCTGCCCGCTGACTCACCCGTCGTGGGCATGCCGGTGGGCGAGATCGTCTGGCCGCCGGACATGGTGCTCGCGGCGGTCATCCGTGCGGAACGACCGTTCGCCCCGAGCCGGGACGACACGCTCGAGGCCGGCGACGAACTGCTGCTCGTCGTGTCCGAGGCGGCCGAGACCGAGCTCAGCGAGCTTCAGCGGCTGCTGGCTCCCGCACCAGCACCCATGTCGCCCACAGCGTCAGCCCCCACAGCGGCAACCCCATGACCAGCCGTGCGGTCCCGAGCCAGGCCACCTCCGCGCTGAGGTAGAGCGGGATCTGCACCGCGAGGCGCAGCAGGAACATGGCGATCCACAGCCAGGTGGTGAGCGCGTAGCGGGCCCGCCGCGATGCCTGGCCAGGGTCCTTGCGCCAGGACATGTCCTGGCCGCGCAGCAGGGCGACGACGACGCCGACCGCCGGCCACCGGGCCAGCACGGTCACGGTGAGGCCGACGGCGTAGGCGCCGTTGGTCCACAGCCCCCACGCGAAGTAGTCCTGGGCCGCACCGGAGCGCCACGCCCAGACGACGCCGATCACCACACCGATGAGCCCGCCCACCGCCTGGGTCAGCGAGGTGCGCTGGAGCAGGCGCAGCACCATCGCCACGACGGCGACGACGAGGGAGGCCACCAGCGGCGGCACCAGCTCGCGGGTGACGACGAACACGATGACGAACACGAGGCCGGGCGCCATCGACTCGACTAGGCCGCGCACCCCGCCGATGGAGTCCGCGAGGGAGAAGTCCGCACCGAGGATCTGCTTGAGGCCGGACGCGGCGACCGCCTCGGCCGCAGCGGACCGGGCGGGTTCGACGGGCGCGCCGTCGGGCACTGCCTGGGGGGTGCGGTCGTCGTGCTCGCTCATGCGCTCGACCCCCGGGGCAGCAGCTCGTAGGCCGGGTCGTAGATGACGTGGCGGGCCCGACCGGCCACCACCATGCCGGATGCCACCATCCGTCGTCCGGGCTCGATACCGGGCACATCGTGGCGCCCGAGGAAGACGAGGTCGACGACGCCGGAGCCGTCGAAGAGCTGGACGACCAGGGCCGCGGTCTTCTCCCGAGGCCGGTAGGTCAGCGCACCGACGACGCCCGCGACCGTGGCGCGTCGGCGTGGCACGAGGTCGGCGATCGCCGTCGCGCCGGCCGCGGCACTGGAACGCCGTTCGTCGGCGGCGTCGAGCTCCTCGCTGCTCGCCGTGAGGCGGTGGAGGATCTGTCCGAGCGTCATCGGACCTCCGTGATCTCCGGTCCCCGGCGCATCAGGTCGAGGGAGGGGGTCTCGTCTCCGGCCGTGTCCGCTGCCTTCGGCCGACCCGGGGCCTGGAGCATGAGGACGTCGCGCGGTGCCCGCGCCTCGCTGCCGCGGACCACGACGACGTCGGCGAAGACCTCCTCGAGGGCGGCGGCCGCAGTGCCGTCCACGGCTGCCTTCCCGGTGACGACGCCACGCAGGAACCACCGCGCTCCGTCCACGCCGATGAACCGCGCCGGCCGCAGCCCGGTCGTCCCGTCCACCCCCTTGACGGGCAGCCGGGTCACGAGCTCGGGGCCGAACGGCCCCTCGGTCCGCTCGGACGTGCCGCCCTGCTTGGCGACGGAGGCGGAGATCTCCTCGCGGAGCTCCTCCCAGATGCCCACGGTCCGCGGCGCGGCGAACACCTGCAGCTGCATCGCCGAGCCCTCGAACCCGAGGGTGACGGCGACGATCTGCTGCGACTTCTTCTCCACCTCGAGGCGCAGCTGCATCCCGGCCCGCGCGGGCACCCGCACGGCACCCAGGTCCACCCGGGCGCCGAGGTCGGGGACGTCGTCGACGTCGAACGGGCCGCGGCCGGCGGCCTGCCCGGTCTCGTCGGCGTCCCGCTGGTCGGCGCCGTGCCCGGTCTCGTCGTCGCCCTGCTCGGAGTCGACGGCGTCCGTCGGCGCAGCTGCGGGGTCGGCGGTGTCTGCGGTCTTGCGGCGCCGGAACAGGCTCATCACGATTCTCCTGGGTGAATCGCCCCGGTGTCGGGGCGGAGTCGACTCTACCCGTGCTCGGACCGCGCCGGCTGGCAGAGTGGGGGCGTGAACACCTCAGGCACCCCGCTCGCCCCCAGCACCCCGATCTTCACCGAACGGCTCACGCCGCCGGCCGGGTGGCACGTGGTCTCGCTGCTGCTTGGCGTCGGCGCCTTCCTGGCGCTGACGCCGCTGGTGGCTCAGGTGGTGGCGGTGGCGGTCGGCGCGGTGGTGGCGGCGAGCGTGTCCGCCGCACTCGTGCTGAGCTCACCCACCGTCTCCATCGCGACCGAGGCAGGCACCGCCGACGGCGGGACGCCCGCCGGGCTGCGCCTGCGGGCCGGCGGCGCGGTGATCCCGGTCGAGGTGCTCGGGACGGCCGAGGTTCTCGACGCCGCGGGGGTGCGCGCCTGGCTCGGCCCGGACGCCGACGCGCGCGCACACGTGTGCCATCGCGCGTGGATGCCGGCGGCGGTGCGGATCACCGTGCCGGACCCGCGGGACGCGACGCCCTACTGGCTGGTGTGCAGCCGTCGGCCGGCCCAGCTCGTGGCCGCGCTGGGCCGGCCGGTGGCCTGAGTGGTCAGGCCGCGCACTCGGAGCAGACGAGCTGTCCGTTCTCCTCGTACGCGAGCTGGCTGCGGTGGTGGACCAGGAAACACTTGGAGCAGGTGAACTCGTCCGCCTGGCGGGGCAGCACCCGCACGGAGAGCTCCTCGCCCGAGAGGTCGGCGCCGGGCAACTCGAAACCTTCGGCGGCCTCGACCTCGTCCTCGTCGACGGCACCCGAGTTCTTCTCGGCGCGCCGTGCCTTCAGCTCCTCGATCGAGTCCTCGTTGAGGTCCTCTTCGTTCTTGCGCGGTGCGTCGTAGTCGGTCGCCATTCGGCGTCACGCTCCGGATTCTTCGTCGTGTCGGTTGGGTTGCCGGCATCTCTGCCTGCACCCCGGGAAAACGTCCCGCAGGCCGCTTTGTTCCCGCGGTCACCGGATTGTGCACCACGAAAGGGTTCCGTGCCCAGAGATGACGGTAGATAATGGCCTCCGCGTGAGTGACTTCACACGATCCTCGGCCGGCCCCCCGGCGTCGGCCTAGGCCCCGGCGTCCTCCAGAGCGGTGACGAGTTCGCCCACGAGCCCCGCCGGCCCGGCCACCGTCATCGCGGGCGACGCCGGCGCGCCGGCGAGTCCCCGGACCGCACCGCCGGCCTCGAGCACGACCAGCGAGCCCGCAGCCATGTCCCACGGGTTCAGCCCGCGCTCGTAGTAGGCGTCCAGGGCGCCGTCGGCGACGAGGCACAGGTCGATCGCGGCGGAGCCGATCCGCCGGATGTCGCGCACCCGGGGCAGCACCTGGGCGAGGACCGCGGCCTGCTCGACGCGCCGCTCCACGGTGTACCCGAACCCGGTGCCGACGAGCGCCTGCCCGAGCGGGACGTCCGGCCGGATCCGCAGCTCGGTGCCGTCGCGCCGCGCCCCGCGGCCGTGGCCCGCCGTCCAGGTCGTACCCGAGGGCACGGCGTGGACGCAGCCGGCGAGGGCGGTCCACGTCCGCGGATCCGGCTCACCGCGCACCACCGCGACCGAGACCGAGTAGGCCGGGATGCCGTAGACGAAGTTGACGGTGCCGTCGACCGGATCGATGACCCACGTGAGGCCGGACGTGCCCGGGACGTATCCGTCCTCCTCCCCCAGGAACCCGTCGTCAGGTCGTACCGCCGCGAGCCGGGTGCGCAGCAGCGCCTCGACCTCGCGGTCGACCGCGGTGACGACGTCGTTGACCGAGGACTTGGTCGCGGCGACCTCGACGTGGGCCGTCGCGCGGGCCCGGACGACGTCGCCCGCCTCGCGGGCCAGCTCCTCGCACAGCGCCATCAGCGCGCCGACCGGCGGCTCGTCGACCCGTGCGGGCGTGGACTCGTTCATGGTGGCTCTCCAGGGTGCGTGCGGAACGTGTGGAGCAGCCCACGGCGAACACACCGCGGCCAATCCGCGATGGTGCCCGGACCAGGTGGCACCCTCGGGGGAAGAAACCTCGAAGGGGGACCCATGGTTGAGCTCGAACTGCTCGGGCTGCACGATGACGGCGAGCACCTGACGCTCTCCGACACCGACGGCCAACGCTATCGCCTCACCATCGACGACGCGCTGCGCGCCGCGGTGCGCCGGGACCGCCCGGCGCTCGGCGCGCTGCGGACCGCCGGTGGGTCGATGCTGCCACCCAAGGAGATCCAGGCGTTCATCCGTGCCGGGGCCACCGTCGAGGAGGTCGCCGAGCGGGCGGGTCTGAGCGTCGAGCGTGTCGCCTGGTACGAGGGACCCGTCCTCGCCGAGCGCGACTGGATCGTCCAGCGGGCCCAGGCCCAGCGGATCGGCCACGAGCCCGACGCCCCCTCCCTCGGCGACCTCGTCATCGACCGCCTCGCGGCCCGTGGCGTCGACACCGCGGGCCTCGAGTGGGACGCGGTCCGCCGGCCGGGCCGCCCCTGGGAGGTCACGGTCTCCTTCGCCGCCGGCGAGCGCGAGCGGCTGGCCCGCTGGCAGGTGGACCTCGGTGCCCACTCCCTCCATGCCATGGACGACGAGTCCCGCTGGCTCTCCGAGACCGAGATGGTCCCGGCGCCGCGGCGCCACCTCACCGCCGTCGGACACCCGCGCGCCGTCGTCGGGGACCTGCGCAGCCCCGCCGCGCCGTCGGCCGTCTCACCCCGCTCCGGGCCGGAGTCGGGCGAGAGCGCGGCGGACGGCGCCGCCCACCCCCCCACGGAGCCGGCGACGACGGACACGCTGCTCGCCGAGCTGGCCGTCACCCGCGGCCGGCGCGGCGAGGTCCAGCCCGAGCTCGATCTCGATCTCGATGACGAGGACGGCGGCCCCTGGGGCCAGGGTGCGCACCCCGCCGCGTCGCGGCCCGAGGATGCCACCGATGCCCACGTCCTCGCGCTCCCCCGTCGCCCGAGCGTGCCCGGCGGCCGTCGGCACCCGGCCGGCTCCGCCCTGGGTGCCGCTCCCGGCACCACCCCCGCTCTGCCGGCCGACCAGGACCCGGACACCACACGAACCGCGGCGGGCACGCGTGGCGCACCCTCTGGCCGCTCCGCCACCTCTGGCCGCTCCGCGGCGGACCTGTCCCCCTCGGCCGACGCCGCCGCGAGCCGGGATGTCGAGCATCCGGCCCCGCGCGCGCCGCACCGGCCGCGCAAGGGGGCGCGGCGCAGCGTGCCGAGCTGGGACGAGATCGTCTTCGGCGCGAAGCCGGAGTGACGCGTCGGTTCGGCCACTCGACCGCAGCGACGCGTCGGCCCGGCGCGGAAGCGGGCGGCTCGCTCGGCCGCCGTGCGAGGTGGCGCTCGACGGGGTGAGCCGTCAGTCACCGAGCGGCAGGGTCTGTGGGCTCAAGCTCCCCGTGTGCGCGCGGGCGGCGGTGACCTGGCGCAGGTGGTGGCGCCGGCACAGCACCTCGTAGCCGATCTCGCCACGCCCGGTCGGGCTGGTCCCGGCCCGGACCGCGGTGTCCCCGACGACGACCTGCTCGCCCTCGACCACCATGACGCCGTCGACCGTGCGGGCGTTGTGGGTGGCCCGGGCCCCGCACCAGCACAGTGCCTCGACCTGGAGGCGCTCGACGCGGTCGGCCAGCTCGAGCATGCGCGCGGACCCCGGGAAGAGGCGGGTGCGGAAGTCCGTCGTGATGCCGAACCCGAAGACGTCGACACCCATCTCGTCCACGAGCCGGGCGAGCTGCTCCACCTGGGCGGGGCTGTAGAACTGCACCTCGTCGCAGATGAGGTAGTCGATCCGACCCCCACGGGTGCGGCGGTCCACGACCTCGTTCCAGAAGTCCGTGGAGTCGCGCACCTCGACGGCGGGGACCGCGAGGCCGAGGCGCGAGGAGAGCACGGACGCACCGGCGCGGTCGTTGCGGGAGAAGATCAGACCGTCGCGCCCACGTGCCGCGTGGTTGTAGTCCATCTGCAGCGCGAGCGTGGACTTGCCCGAGTCCATCGTGCCCGAGAAGAACACGAGCTGAGCCATCAGCCCACCGCCCCGGCCGAGCCCGCCATCACGCCACCTCGACGATCAGCGGGACGAGGAGCTCGTCCGCCGTGAGGGACCCGTGCATCCCGATCAGGGCGAGCGAGGCGGGGGTCTGCGTGCGAGAGTCCATCACGGCGTGCCGGTCCCGCATGACGGCGACGACATCGCCCACCGTGTCCCACCGGTCCGGCGCGATCTCGCCGAGCAGCCCCCGGTCGGCGACCTCCTGGCGCTGAACCACCCAGGCGCGGTCGCCGAGGGTGTCCTGCCAGCGGCGGGCCACCGCGGCCGCGGTCCCCGGGGCGGTGTAGACGTGGTTGGCGCGCGGCTCGCCGGCGACGAGCTCGACGTCCTGCGCGAGCGCCGGCGTCGCGGCGACGTCGACCCGGTCGGCGACGTCGACCATCCCGTGATCGGCGGTGATCAGCAGGAGGGTGCCGGCGGGCAGGGACCGGGCCAGGCGGGCGAGCTCGCCGTCGAGCACGGCGACCTCCTCGCCCCACTGCCAGGAGCCCCAGCCGTGCACGTGGCCGGCGTGGTCGACGTCGCCCCAGTACAGGTACGCCGCGGCGACGTCGGGGCGGCGCAGCTGCGCGCAGACCGTGTCGACCCGGTCCGCGAGCTTCTCCGCGGAGGCGTTGCGGATGCCGCGCAGCGCCGCCTCGGTCAGGCCTGAGCCGACGAACCGGGCGGGGCCGACGGAGACGACGCCGGGCAGGTCCTCCCCGGCGGCGCGGCGGGTGGCGAGCTGCTCGAAGAGGGTGTCGTGGCGTTGCCACTCCTTGGGCGAGAGGGTGGTGCCGTCCCACCCGATGAGGTTGAGCACCCCGCCCGAGGACGGGTCGCGCACGGTGTAGCCGAGCATGCCGGTGACGCCGGGCAGCTCACCCGTGCCGAGCGTGGTGATCGCAGCGGCCGTGGTGGAGGGGAAGGTGCTGGTCAGCGTCCGGGCCGCGGGCAGCCGAGCCCGCAGGAAGGGGGCGTGGCCGCCCCGCTCGGTGAGTTGGCGCAGGCCGAGGCCGTCCACGAGCACCACGCACACCTTCGCGGCGGCGGGCAGGCCGAGCTCGGCCCGGTCCTCGGCGCCCGTGCGGCCGTGCGAGGCGGTCGCCAGGCCGACGGCGTCGAGCGCGCCCGACATCACCGCACGCACGTGCCGCGCCTCGGGGGTGGGCGCGAGCAGGTCCGGCGTCACGGACGCGCGGGGACGCCGGCCGTGGCTGCGGAGAGCGAGCGGGCGAAGGCGATCGCGGCGGCGAGGGCATCCGCCCCTTCCGCCTGGGCGCTGACGCGGACGAGCACGTCGTCCGGCGACAGGGTGCCGGTGTAGCCGTGGTCGGCCTCGCACTCCGGGTCCCCGCACGTGGCCGGCTGCAGGTCGAGCGTCTGGACGGCGCCCCACCCGATGGAGACGGTGAGCTCCTGGGTGCGCATGCTGCGCCCCCGCGCGGGCTCGCTGACCCCGTGGGTCAGCGCCACCGAGCGCACCTCGCGCAGCGGCACGGACTCGGTGGTGGCCAGCGCGGACGGCTCGCTGCTGCCGGCCGGGGCGTCGTCCACGTGCGCGACGATCAGCCGTGCGGGCGTCAGGACGAGGGCGGTGAGGTGGCGGAAGACCTCGCTCTCGTCGAACGTCGTCTCGGGGTGGACCAGGTAGGAGACCACGGGTTCGTCGGCGAGGGCGACGTCGATGACGCCCGCGACGAGATCGGGGTAGTAGCCGGCCCGGTCGAGCTCGGAGCGCAGCTTGCTGGCGAGGTTGGTGTCCGGCACCGGATCATTGTCCCACCTGTGCGCCGCCCTGGGGAGCAGGCTCCACCGGGGCGGGCTCGAGGGGTGGCGGCGTGGGCAGGGCGCGCCGGCCCGCGTCCTGGCGCAACGGCCACGCCACGGACACGCGGGCCGAGGCGATCGTCAGGCCCGACTCGGCCACGATCACCGGGTTGAGCAGCACGTCGGCGACCTCGGGAAGGTCGTCGGTGAGCATGGACACGCGGGCGATGACGTCCTCCAGCGCGGCGATGTCGGCCACCGGCAGGCCCCGGTGCCCGAACAGGCGTGGTGCGGCGCGCACCGACCGCACCATCGAAGTGACGTCGGGACCGGTGAGCGGCGGGACGCCGTAGGAGATGTCGCCGAGCAGCTCGGTCGCCGTGCCGGCCAGCCCGAAGGCGACGACCGGTCCGTAGAGCTCGTCCTCGGTGCCGCGGACGACGCATGCGACACCGGGCGGCGCCACCGCCTGGACCTCGAACGTGCTGGAGCGGCCCAGGACGTACGCCACCCGGGTGGCCATCTGCTTCAACGCCTCGCGCAGGGCGTCCGCGTCGCCGAGGTCCAGCCGCACGCCCCCGAGGTCGGTGCGGTGCCGCAGCACGAGGTCCGAGGTCTTCAGCGCCACCGGCCACCCGATCGCCTCCGCAGCCGCGACGGCCTCGTCCGCATCGGCTACCGTCACCGCGGGCAGGACCGCGATGCCGTAGCAGCCGAGCACCTCGGCAGCGGTGGCGGCGTCGAGCTCGCGCAGCTCCCCCGCCGGTGCGCCCTCGAGCACGGCGGCGACGACGCGGCGGGCACGGGCCGGCTCGATCCCCACGGGCGCCACGAGGGTCGCCCCGGTGACGGCGGTGCGCCAGGTGGCGTAGCGCACGGCGGCGCTCAGCGCGGTGACGGCGTCCTCGACCGTACCCATCGCGGGCACGACCGTGCCGCCGCTGGTGAGTGCGGGGACCAGGCCGTGGAAGCCGAAGACGCTGGCCAACCAGGTGCGCCCGTCCGCGGCGGCCGCACGGGCGATGGCCGCGGCCACGCCGGTGTCGGTGGAGCCCAGCGGCGGGGCGTGCGCGACGATCACCGCGTCGAAGTCGTCGCGGCCGGCCAACCTCGCCAGCGCCTCCTCGTACTGGGCGGCACCGGCGAGCGGGGGCAGCGTGACGGGGTCCGGCGCCACCTGGAGTTCGTGCGCGCGCAGCACCTCGGCCACCAGCCCGGCGAGCGCGGTCGAGGAGGACACCACGGCGGTGCGGGGTCCCGCGGGCAGCGGCTGCGCCTGGAGCAGGGCGGCGACGTCGAGCATCTCGCGCACCGACCGGGCCCGGACCACCCCGGCGCGGCGCAGCAGCTCCGCGAGCACCTGGGGGGGCTGGCGCGAGGTGCGGACCGCGTGACCGGGGGGGGTGGACTGGCCGGTCTGCCCGGAGACGATGGCGACGAGCGGCTTGTGCAGGGAGTGGGCCCGGGCGACCCGGGAGAACTTGCGGGGGTTGCCGATGGACTCCAGGTAGACGGCGCCGACGCGCGTCCCCTCGTGCCCGGACCAGTACTGCAGGGTGTCGTTGCCGGAGACGTCGACCCGGTTCCCGGCCGAGACCATGGTGGCGACCGGGACGGCGCGCCGCTCGGCGGTGGACCGGACCGAGAGGGCCGCGGCCACGGACTGGGTGAACAGGCTCACGCCGTCGACGGCTCCCGGCCCGGTCTCGGCCCACAGGGTGGCGTTGTACCGGCCGGCGGGGCCGTTGCCGACGACGCCGTAGGACGCGGGGCCGACGACGCGTAGCCCCGCCGCACGCGTCGCGGCGAGCAGGGCGTGCTGCCGGGTCATCCCCTCGGGCCCGGACTCGCCGAACCCGTGGGAGAGCACCACGAGCGCGCGGACACCGCAGCCGTGCAGGGCGCCGACGGAGGCGACGACGTCGGCCGGTGGTCCGGCCACCAGCGCCAGGTCGACGGGCGCGGGCACCGTCGAGAGGCTCGCGTGGCGGTGCACGTGGACCGCGTCACCCGCCCCGGCACCGAGGCCGACGAGGTGCAGCGGCCCGGTGAACTCGCTCGCGAGCAGCGAGTCCGCGACCCGCCCGGCGAGCGCCTGCCCCTCGTCGCCGTCGTCCCCGAGGGCCAGCACGAGGATGGAGGCCGCCTGGAGCAGGCCGGCCATGCTGAGCGCCTCGGCATGCTGCTCACGCTCGGCCATCACCCGCCAGGAGCGTTCCGTCTCCTCGATGCTGATCGTGACGCGGACGTAGCCGTCATCGAGCCGCTGCTCCACCTCGTAGCCGGCGTCGGCGAAGACCCGGATCATGCGGGCGTTCGCGGGCAGCACGTCGGCCACGAAACGAGCGATGCCCCGCTCGCGCCCGGCGGCCGCGAGGTGGTCGAGCAGGATCGAGCCCAGGCCGCGCCCCTGGTCGGAGTCCACCACGTTGAACGCGACCTCGGCCTCACCGGCGGTGATGACGTCGTAGCGGCCGACGGCGTGGATCTCCCCGTCCTCGACGAGGACCAGCGCGACCCGGTCCCGGTGGTCCACATGGGTGAACCGGTAGAGGTCCTTCTCGGACAGACGCGGGAGGGGGGCGAAGAACCGGAAGTAGATGGACTGGTCCGACAGGCGCGCGTGCATGCGCTCCAGGGCGGGGGCGTCGGAGGGGCGGATGGGCCTGATGTGCATCGTCGAGCCGTCGCGCAGCACGACGTCGGCCGCCCAGTGCCCGGGAAAGTCCAGCCCCTCGACCCCCTGCTCCATGCCGGGAGCCTATCGGCTCGGCGTGACGGATCACGCCGAGCCGTTGCACGCGATCGGGCGCACGATCAGGGACAATCGCCCCATGGCCCGCAAGACCCCCACCCCACCCGAACCGGTCGACGAGAAGATCGTCGACATCGACGTCTCCGAGGAGATGCGGGGATCGTTCCTCGAGTACGCCGACTCGGTCATCTACTCCCGGGCCCTGCCGGACGCGCGCGACGGCCTCAAGCCGGTCCAGCGCCGCATCCTCTACCAGATGGACCAGATGGGCCTGCGCCCCGACCGTGGGCACGTGAAGTCCTCGCGCGTCGTCGGAGACGTCATGGGCAAGCTCCACCCGCACGGTGACACCGCGATCTACGACGCCATGGTGCGCATGGCCCAGCCGTTCTCGCTGCGCCTGCCGCTGGTGGACGGGCACGGCAACTTCGGCTCCCTCGACGACGGCCCCGCCGCGCCGCGCTACACGGAGGCCCGGTTGGCGCCGGCCGCGCAGGCGATGACGGCGGACCTGGGCGAGGACGTCGTCGACTTCGTGCCGAACTACGACAACCAGCTCCGACAGCCGGAGGTCCTCCCCGCCGCGATCCCGAACCTGCTGGTGAACGGGGCGTCCGGCATCGCCGTCGGGATGGCGACGAACATGCCGCCGCACAACCTGGTCGAGGTGATCGCCGCGGCGCGACACCTCGTCGCCCACCCGGACGCCACCCTGGACGAGCTGCTGCGGTTCGTGCCCGGCCCCGACCTGCCCGAGGGCGGCAAGATCATCGGCCTCGAGGGCATCCGCGAGGCCTACGAGACGGGCCGCGGCTCCTTCCGTACCCGGGCGACCGCCCGCATCGAGAACGTCACGCCCCGCAAGAAGGGCATCGTCATCACCGAGCTGCCCTACATGGTGGGCCCGGAGCGCATCATGGAGAAGGTCGCCGAGGCGGTGCGGTCGGGCAAGCTCCAGGGCATCTCCACCATGCAGAACCTCACCGACCGGCACCACGGGCTGCGGCTGGTCATCGAGGTCAAGAACGCGTTCAACCCCGAGGCGGTGCTCGAGCAGCTCTACCGGCACACGCCGATGGAGGAGTCGTTCGGCATCAACAACGTCGCGCTCGTCGACGGTCAGCCCCGCACGCTGGGTCTGCGCGAGCTGCTCGTCGTCTTCGTCGACCACCGGGTCGGCGTGATCCGCCGCCGCACGCAGTTCCGCCTGCGCCGGGCCACGGACCGGGCCCACCTGGTGGCCGGGCTGCTCGTCGCGATCGCGGACATCGACGAGGTCATCGCCGTCATCCGCACCTCCGACGACGCCGACGCCGCCCGCGCGCGGCTCATGCAGGTCTTCGACCTCTCCGAGGCCCAGGCCGACTACATCCTGGCGCTGCGGCTGCGCCGCCTGACGAAGTTCTCCCGGCTCGAGCTCGAGGCGGAGCGGGACGAGCTGACACGCCAGATCACCGAGCTGCAGGCCATCCTCGACTCCGACGCCCGCCTGCACGGCGTCGTCTCCGACGAGCTCGCCGAGGTGGCCCGCCTGTTCGGCACCCCGCGCCGCACGGTGCTGCTCGAGCACGCCGGCGGCCCGGCGACGACGGCGCAGCCAGGGCAGCCGGTGGCCCGGTCGGGGGTGCTGCCGCTGGAGATCGCGGACGACCCGTGCTGGGTGCTGCTCTCCGGGACCGGGCTCGTCGCCCGGACCGCGAACGCCGAGGCGCCGCTGCGTACCGGACCGCGCTCCGCGCACGACGCCCTGGCGGCGGCGCTGCCGGCCACCGCGCGCGGTCAGATCGCCGCGGCCACGTCCGCCGGCCGGCTGCTGCGCCTGGATGTGCTCGACGCCCCGGGTCTACCGCCCACGGGCGCCGCGCCGGGGCTCTCCGGCGGCGTCCAGGTGGCCGACCTGGTCGCCTTGGAGCCGGGCGAGCAGGTCGTCGGCCTCGTCAGCCTCGCCGACGACGCCGCTCCCCTGGTGCTGGCCACGGCCGACGGCATCGTCAAACGGGTGAACCCGGACCATCCGGGCAACCGCGACGCCTGGTCCGTCATCTCGCTGCACGACGGCGACCGGGTGGTGCGGGCCGCGCACGCCGCCGACTCCGACAAGCTCGTCCTGGTGACCTCCCAGGCGCACCTGTTGCGCTTCGACGCCGCCGCCGTCCGGCCCCAGGGCCGGGCCGGCCAGGGCATGACCGGCGTCCGGCTCCCCGACGGTGCGAGCGTGATCTATCTGGGCGCCGTCGCCGAGGACGAGGTCTCCGCCAGCGTGCTGGTCACGGTGGCGGGTTCGAGCGACGCGCTGCCCGGCACCGTCCCCGGGACCGCGAAGGTCACCCCGCTGGACCGCTACCCCGCCAAGGGACGCGCCACGGGCGGCGTCCGGTGCCACCGGTTCCTCCGGGGCGAGGACGGCCTCCAGCTCGCCTGGGTGGGCCCCGAGCCGGCCCGCGCCGTGGGGGCCGGCGGCCAGGCCGTCGAGCTGCCGCCGGTCGACGAGCGCCGGGACGGTTCGGGGCACCCGCTGGCGGTCCCGCTCGCCGCGATCGGCTGACCCGAGGCGGGTTTCCGCGCCGACGGCGGGTTCTTGTGCCGACGGCGGGTGGCGCACCACCCGCCGTCGGCACCAAAGCCCGCCGGGGGTGACTGCCGGCGCACCAGGCCATGAGCGGCACCGGGGTGCTGCGGCACGCGGGCCCGGGCCGGGCCCGCGGCGGCGGGCGCCCGGGTCAGAGCTCGATCGTGTACATGGCCGAGCCGCGGGTGCGCTCGTAGCCGAGGTGGTCGTAGAGCCGGACGGCGCCGGTGGGGTTGTCCGCGTCGACGTCCAGGCCGGCATACTGCATGCCGTCCGCGGCATAGGCGCGCATGGCCTCGCTCAGCAGCGCCGTCGCCACGTGCCGGCCGCGCCACTCGTTGAGCACCCCGATCATCTCGGTGTAGCCCTCGGTCCAGCCGAGGGCCGCCCAGTCCTGCTCGTACCGGCCGGACATGAGGTAGCCGGCCACCTGGGTGCGGTCGGAGCTGCGGTCCAGCGCCACGAAGCTCCACGACGGCGCGAAGTGCGAGCGGCCCCGCACCCATGTCTCGGGTGTGTGCGGCTGGGAGCCCCACTGGTCGGCGAACGCCTTGTTGTGGGCGCGGCGGATGGCGTCGTCCAGGTCCGGGGACCACGACTCGATCGAGATGGCCGTCCCGAGCGTGACCTCCGGGAGTGGGCGGGACAGGTCGCGGCGCATCTCGGTGTACCAGCGGCGCGGTGCGAAGCCGCGCTCGACCAGGAGGGCGGCGAGGGCGTCCATCCCTTCGTCCACGTGGTAGACGATGCGGGCCGGGACGTCGAGGTTCGTCTCCACGAGCATCTGCCGCGCGCGGGCCACCTGCCAGTCCATGAGGACGCCGCCGGCGCCGCGGCCCCGCATGTCGGGGTCGATCCCGCCGGAGCAGAACGCACGGAGTGCGGCGGTGTCCCCGACGGGGATCCGCACGAAGCCGAAGCCGCGCAGCACCCCGGCGCGGTCCCGGGCCCCGAGCGCGCTCCAGTGGTGGCTGTGGTCGAAGTACTCGCGCACCTCCTCCGCCGAGGTCCGGTACGGCGGGTGGTCCGCCGCCTCGATCCGGACGACGAGGGCGGTGAGCGCGGCGACATCGGTCACATCGAGCTCGCGCCAGCTCAGCGCGCCGTCGGGTGGCGCGGCGACGACGGCGGGTGCCTGCGCTCGCTCGGCCAGGGACCGTCCGTCGACCGGTGGCACGTCGCCGCCGGGCAGCAGGGTTGGGTTGGACACTCCCGGCACCCTACGGGGCCGGGCCCAGAATCGTCATACCCGCTGGTCAGGGGCGCGGTGCGAGGGGCGGCTCAGCCCGTCACATCTCGATCGTGTAGAGCACCCGGGCGCCCTGGCGCACGTATCCGAGCGGCTCGTAGAAGTGCTGCGCCCCGGTGGCCTCGACGACGTCGACGTCGAGCCCGGCCGACTCGATACCGTCCGCGCGCAGCGACTCGATCACCGCGGCGAGCATGGCCTGGGCGAGCCCGAGGCGCCGATGGTCCGCACGCACGCCGAGCAGTTCGGTGTACCCCTCGGAGAAGCCCAGCTGCGGCCAGACCTCCTCGTGGCGCGCGGTGAGCGCGTACCCCACCACCTCGACACCCTGCGCGGTCTCGTGCAGGACCACCTTCGACCAGGCGGGGACGTGGTGACGCACGGCGTGCGCCCAGGCCTCGACGGTCAGCGGCACGAAACCCCAGTGGTCCCGGTAGGCGTCGTTGTGCGCCAGCCGGACGGCGTCGCCCAGTTCCGAGGAGTAGTCGACGAGGCGGCACGCCTCCGGGAGCGGGACCTCGGGGATCGGGTCGGCGGCGGGGCGCCGCATCTCCTGGAAGACCCTCTTCGGGCTGAAACCGGCGGCCACGTACAGCCTTCGGCGGTCGGCCTGGTGCTCGTCGACGTACGCGGCGATGCGGGCCGGCAGCTCTCGCCCGTCGGCTGCCAGGAGCTGGCGTGCCCGGGCGTCCTGCCAGTCCAGGAGCGCCCGGCCGATACCCCGTCCACGCCACTGCGGGTCGATGGTGGCGAAGAGGAAGGCGCGCAGGATGTTCTGGGCGCCATGGCGCGGGACGGAGACGCGGGCCATGGCGCGCAGCTCACCGTCGGAGGAGAAGCCGCCGAGCGTGTCCCCCGCCCGGTCCTCGGTGCCGAGGAGCACGGAGTCGGCGCGGCGGGCGGTGAAGGCGATCACCGAGCGGTCGACGGCGTCGCAGCGGGCGGCCAGAGCGAGGACGGCATCGGCGTCGTCGGAATCGAGGGTGCGCCACTCGAGCCCGTGGTGGGGCGGGGGCACCTCCGCCCGCGCCGGCATGTGCAATCGGTCCGCCAGCGAGGCGGGCTCCGGGTCTGCGGGGCTCACCATGCGCCGATCCTATCCAGTACGCCCGGCAACTCAGGCATCGATGCGGTCGCGGTCGATGTGCTGGGCCCCGGCCACGATGAACTCCTTGCGTGGCGCGACGTCGTTGCCCATGAGGAGCTCGAACACGGACTCGGCCTCGAGCACCGACGCCTCGTCCGCCATCGAGATCCGCCGCAAGGTACGACAGGAGGGGTCCATGGTGGTCTCGGCGAGCTGGTGGGCGTCCATCTCCCCCAGGCCCTTGTACCGCTGGATCGGCTCCTTGTACCGGCGGCCGGTGCGCTCGAGCTTCCTCAACAGCGCACCGAGCTCGGCCTCGGAGTAGGTGTAGACGATCTCGCCCTTCTTGCCGCCGACCCCACCCATCTCGACGCGGTGCAGCGGCGGGACGGCCGCGAAGACCCGTCCGGCCTCGACCAGGGGCCGCATGTACCGGAAGAAGAGGGTGAGCAGCAGGGTTCGAATGTGCGCGCCGTCGACGTCGGCGTCGGTCATCAGGACGACCTTGCCGTAGCGGGCCCGCTCGAGGTCGAAGGTGCGGCCGGAGCCGGCGCCCACGACCTGGATGATCGAGGCGACCTCGGCGTTCTTGAGGATGTCTGCCGGAGAGGCCTTCTGGACGTTGAGGATCTTCCCCCGGATGGGCAGCAGCGCCTGGAAGTCGCTGGAGCGAGCAAGCTTGGCGGTGCCGAGCGCGCTGTCCCCCTCGACGATGAAGAGCTCGGTGTGGTCGACGTTCTCGCTGCGGCAGTCCGCGAGCTTGGCCGGCAGCGAGGATGTCTCGAGCGCGCTCTTGCGGCGGGAGATCTCCTTGTGCATGCGGGCCGAGACCCGGGCCCGCATCTCCCCGACGACCTTCTCCATCAGGGCCGCGGCCTGCACCTTCTCGTGCCGCTTCGGGGAGGTGAGCAGCGCCGTCAGCTCCTGCTCGACGACCTTGGCCACGATGCCCCGGATCGGGGCCGTGCCGAGGACCTCCTTCGTCTGCCCCTCGAACTGCGGTTCGGGGAAGCGGACGGTGACGACGGCGGTGAGCCCGGCGAGCACGTCGTCCTTCTCGACCTTGCCCTCCTTGGCGGTGACCTTCAGGCTCCGGGCGTTGACCTCGATCTGCTTGCGCAGGGTCTTGAGCAGCGCCTGCTCGAAGCCGGCCAGGTGGGAACCCCCCTTGGGGGTGGCAATGATGTTGACGAAGGTCCGCACCGAGGTGTCGTAGCCGATACCCCACCGCAGGGCGACCTCGACGTCGCACAGTCGTTCGACGTCCTGCGGGTGCAGGTGGCCCTTGGAGTCGAGCGCCTGAACGGTCTCGGCGAAGGTCCCGGTGCCGCGCAGGCGCCAGGTGTCGGTCACGGAGGGGTCGACGGCGAGGAAGTCGACGAAGTCGACGCTGCCGCCGTCGTGGCGGAAGACCTCCTCGACCGGGCCGTCCTCGCCCGGCGTGCCGGGCCGGCGACGCTCGTCGCGCACCGCGAGCGTCAGGCCGGGCAACAGGAAGGAAGTCTGGCGGGCGCGATCGATGAGGTCCTCGTAGATGAACTGCGCCGATGCCGGGAAGATCTGGCGGTCGGCCCAGTAACGCACCCGGGTGCCGGTGCGGCCCCGGGGCACCTTGGCGACGACGTCGAGCTCGGAGGACCTGGTGAACGGGGTGAAGGTGGACTCCGGCGAGGGCCTGGGGCCGTCGTCGAACGTGCCGGGCACGCCGCGGTGGAACGTCATCCGGTATGTCTTGCCGCCCCGGTCGACCTCGACGTCGAGCCGGGCCGAGAGGGCGTTGACCACCGAGGCGCCGACGCCGTGGAGTCCGCCGGACGCCGCGTAGGAGCTGCCGCCGAACTTGCCGCCCGCGTGCAACTTGGTGAAGACGACCTCCACGCCGCTCAGGCCGAGCGACTCCACGGTGTCCACCGGGATCCCGCGGCCGTCGTCGCGGACCTCCACCGAGGAGTCCGGGTGCAGGACGATCTCGATCGTGCTCGCGTGCCCCTCGAGTGCCTCGTCGACGGAGTTGTCGATGATCTCCCAGAGGCAGTGCATGAGTCCACGGGAGTCGGTGGAACCGATGTACATGCCAGGTCGCTTGCGCACCGCCTCCAGCCCCTCGAGCACGGAGAGGTGGCGGGCGGTGTACGCGGAGGAGGTCGCGGTGGTGGTCACCCGTCGATAGTAGGTTTCGCCGGGGACATCGGGGCTCAGCGACCCGCCCTCGGCCGCGGGCGGGAGTGATGTCGATCCGCGCGTGACACCTCGCCCCACGCTACGCCGGCAGCGAACCCGGGGCCGGGCGCGGTATGGATGTGCGTAAAAGGTGGTTACATGCTGATGTGACCGCTACGACGACAGCCCCCGCCCTGACCGCTCACAACCGTTGTGACGCCTGCGGCGCGCAGGCGTATGTCCGCGTCCAGATGGAGTTCGGCGAGCTGATGTTCTGCGCCCACCACGCGCGCAAGCACGAGACGGCACTGCGCAAGGTGGCGACCGAGATCCAGGACGAGACCGATCGCCTCCTCGAGAAGGAGAGCACGCCCGTCTGACGCGGGCCCGAAGCCGGACGACGGCCGCCACCCGATCGCGGTGGCGGCCGTCGTGGTCCCCGCCCCGGTCGCCGGGCGCCTTCCGGGACCGTACCGGTGCGTGACCCGGCACGGTCCGTGGCCGGCGGCTAGCAGGGGCTCCGCCGTTGGCAGGGCCCCTCGGTGCCGGATGTGGTTGCGTGTGCCCATGACGTCTGGACAGCAGGGTCGTGGGGCCGGTGCGGTGGGCCGGGCGGCCCGCTCCTCGGCCGGGAGCGGGTGGCTGCGGACGCTGGGCCGGTTCGGCTACGCCGCCCAGGGCGTGGTCTGGTTCCTGCTCGGCTGGATCGCGCTGCGGCTCGCGCTCGGCAGCGCCCCGAGCGCCGACGCCACCCAGCAGGGCGCGCTGTCGCAGCTCTCGGGCAACGGCCTCGGACGCGCGCTGCTGGTGCTGATGACGATCGGGCTCGCCGCCTACGCGGTCTGGCAGGTGGTCGAGGCGGTGTGGGGGCACACCCGATACGAGCACAGGAAGCGGACGGCGAAGCGGGTGGCGTCGTCGGTCAAGGCCGCGTTGTCCCTGGCGTCGGCGGGCACGGCTGTCGGCCTCCTCGTCGGATCCGGCACCGGCTCGGGACGCGGGCCCGAGCAGGTCACCTCGGGTGTGCTCGCTGCCCCCGGCGGCGTCGCCCTCGTCGTGGCCGCCGGGCTCGTGGTGGCGGTCGTCGGTGCCTACCTCGTCTACCGCGGCGCCACGGCGTCGTTCCGGGAGAAGCTCGAACCGGGGGTCGACCGGCGCGTGATCGCCCTCGGGCGCGTCGGGTACGCGGGGCGCGGCGCGGCGATCGCCGTGCTCGGCGTCCTCGTGGTCGTGGCGGCGGCGCGGCGTGACCCGGAGCAGGCGGGCGGCCTCGATGCCGCGTTCACCGCGCTCCTGCAGCTGCCGTGGGGCGCGGTGTTGCTCGGGGCGGTCGCGCTCGCGCTCCTGTTCTGCGGCGTCTACCAGGTGGCGGTGGCCCGGCACCTGGCGGAGGGCTGAGGACCGGCCGGACGACGCCCGAGGCCCGCGCCATGACCGGCGCGGGCCTCGGGCGTCTGTGCTCGCTCAGTCCAGGTAGTCGCGCACTCCGAATGGCTACGCGCTGTGCAGAGTGGTGTTTTCCCAGGGGTTCAGGCTAGCGCTGTGGTGCGAAATATCCTGGATTGAAAGGGACGTGCATAGCCATGCAGACCCTCACCCCGAACCACCCCGCCTGGTGCGGCCACCACGAGAACTACGACGGCATCATCGAGCACCAGGGCCTGCCGTACCCGGTCCGCATCGACGGTGCGGCCGGTGGCCCGGTGAGCCCGGTCACGACGGCGTGGGACGTCGAGACGTACGTCCTCGCCTGCCTGGGGGACGTCCACGCGGACTATGACGTGCCCGGCATCGTCGACGGCCTCCGGTCCTCCGAGTGGTGGCCCGTCCCCGACCGGCCCGTGAGCATCCTCGATGGGATGCCCGGGTTCTGGGCGCTGGTCGCCCGGCACGATCTTCGCGCTCCCGGCGATGCGTAGCGCTGTGCCTCGCGCCCGCGCGCGCGTGGGCGGCACGCCGTAGCTGTCCCGCCTGCGTGCCTGTGCGCGCCGTGGCGGGCCTGGCAGACGTCCCACGACGGGACGCCGGCTAGGCACGTTGCGGGGTCCACAGGGCCGTGAGCGCGTTCCTGCCTCTCCCGCGCAAAACCAGAGAGGTCCGGTTCACCTTCACCGAATCGCCCGAACGGCGGGCGAAGGTCGTCAGTCGACGGACGTACCGAGGTCCACAGCACAGCTCGCTCTCATTTCGAGGGCGGGCCATGAGTCGTGGGGAATGTCGCAGACGGAGGCGGGGGCGGCGGGAGCTTTGGGATGGAGGGAGCCTCACCGGGAAGAGTCCCGTCAGGGTCCATGCCGTTGCTGTAGAAGTTCGGCTCGATGTCCTGAACTGCCGGAAGCCGAGAATTACTGTTGCCATCAGTAATTGGTGGCCGACCGGCGCCCCTAGCGCGCCGTATCTCGTCGGTGGAGCGGGGCGAGATGGACGCGCTTACGCCGACGCTGCGAGCGGACTTGACCCGCTAGCAACCCCCGGGGCCTTGGTCGGGCCCGCGCGCCTCGGGCGGCCGTGAGTTTGGACCGGGGAGCGCGTTCCCAGGTGCCATGCCGAGGGGGGTATGGAACGTCTGAACTCTCCGGACCTCTCGGAGCCCTCTCCGGCGGTCCCGTACGTATGTTCGAATGGGGGGAACCCCCCGCCCCGTCGTCGGGGGTTCGAGACCGGCCCGGCGCGATGGTCGGGCCGGTCTCGGTGGCGCTGGTCGAGTCTCTGCCGGTCGCAAAGGGGTGAGCGCGGCTCGTCGGCCATAGTTCCGCATGTTGCCCGGGCCATCACCAGGTCGGGCGGGGCGGTGACGTTGACGCCATGCCTGGTCAGGCTGCGGCAAGCGTGACCTTCTGAATCGCGGCAGCGTGCGGGAATCCGAAACCGGCACGCATCACGGCCTTGACGGCCACACGGTCAGAGGTGAAGTAGACGGAGCGGTCGACCTCAAGCGTGACGTCCTCGCGGGTGATGATGAGGGCACGGTCGCGCGGGATTCCCCACACGGTGCCGACACTGACGGCGGGCGAGACGTAGAGCGGGACTCCGAGCACGAGCCGGCGGGTCGGCTGGGTCGGGTCGGTGCCGAGTAGCGGCCGGTTGGATCCGGTCTCGTCCTTGAGCTGGGCGAGCGCGAGGGCGTCGGCAGGGTTGGCGACGAACGCGGTAACCGCTGCGCCGACAGTCTCCGCGTCGGCGATGGCCTCGGCGAACGGGTCGAGGTTCGCCCACGCGGTCACGCCGGCTCCGGTGCTGACGACGTTCACGCCGGTGAGGTCTTCGAGACCGTCAGGCTGAACGGTGGACGCGCCGGACGTGCCGAAGAAAGCGGCGTCGATCTGCCGGGCGATGTTGCGGGCGAGCCCCTGCCCGACAATCTCGGCAGCGGCGGGGGATGAGTCGGCGGCGAGCTCGCGGGTGATGGCGGTCAGGCCGGCCACCTTGGGCGGGGTGATGGTCAGCTCTTCCATCGTGGCGTCGTCGGCGGTGATCTCCGCACCCTCGGCCACCCATGCCGCGTTCGGATCCTCGGTGATGATCGGGACGTTGAACCGGGTGGAGCGGGTGGCGATGTTCGTGGAGACGGCGTAGGCGACGGACTCGGCCTGTACCGGCTGGACGATGAGGGCGCCGTAATCGTCCGGCGTGATGCCAGAGACGTCGGTCGTAGTGGTGAACATGGTCATGATGACTCGATTCCGGCGGCGCTGGGCCACCAACGTAGAACGGGTGAGTGTTCCGCGCGGTGGCTCCTGGCCTGCCGTGCTGCCCTCCTGGGGCGGCGTGAGCGGTGCGGGGGCGCCTGGCCTGTCCGGCACCGCTCACGTCCCATTCTACCGGCCGCTCAGGGCGGTTTGCCAGGACGGCGCGCTCACCGGCGGGGTCCGGTGCGTGCTCGGTGCGTCGAACACCTGGGCCACGGTCGCGGGTGCGAGCCCGTGCTCGGTGACGGCGGTCTGAGCGGCGGCGGTCAGGGCCTCGATGTTGAGGTTTCCGTCCTCGCCGTAGTAGTCGGCGGGGTTGGTGCCGGTGAGCCAGAGCGCGGCGGGCTTGGCGAGCACGTCACCGAGAGCGCTCTCTGCGATGGTGCGTCGCAGGCCGTCGACGGTGGTCCGCAGCTCGTCCCGCTCGGTCTCGGCCTGACGGAGCCGGCGCCGATACTTGGCGGCCTCACCGCCGCGCGCCCCGGTCTCGTCCTCACCCTCTGGGCTGTCCGTGCTGTCAGCCTCGGGGGCCTCGGGGGCCTCGGGCGTGGCAGCGGCGGCGGCAGGCGCCTCGGGGCTCTCCTGCGCCCCGGCGGCACCCTCGAGCGGGTCGGTCTCGGGGGTCGGGGTCGGGTCGGTGATGGTCATGACTTCTCCTTGTTGGTGGTGGCGTAGACGGCTGTTGCGACGATGCGCGCGGCCTCACGGATGATGTCGGGGTACTGGTGGTCCATCTGGGCGGCGGCGTAGTCGGTCACCCGGTCGGCTATGGCGATGAGCGCGACGACAAGATCAAGCGGGCTCGCGCCGGTGCCGTCATAGTCGGCGGCGAGGATGGTGCCGATATCGCCTATCCGGTTCTCGTGATAGGCGATGAGCACGGACTCCGCGCGTAGCGACGCCTCGGGGGTGGTGGCGAACCATGAGGTATCGGTCTGCGCGCCTGACGCATCGAGGGCGGCGATGGCGTGAGGGCATCCGGGGACGTCCTGCGATCCGCACTCGTCGCATTTCCACGGGACACCCTTGCCCTTGACGCCGCGACGCACGCGGACTTCCCGGGCGCTCCCGGCCAGGGTGACGAACGCGACGAACGCATCCGGGTAGCCGGCGATCCTCACGGACGCGCGCTGGTGATTGGTGCTCATGCTGCGGTCTCCTTTCTCGGGCGGCCCTGTCTGGGCCGGCGGTCTCTCTCGGTGGTCCCGGCCCATGCCCCGGTTGGCTCAGGCCAGGCGGTGATGTAGTCCCCGCACGCGGTCAGCGCCGGGCACGCGTGGCACAGCCGGGCGGCGTAGGCCTGGTCCTCAAGGTCGTCGTCAGTCCAGCCGGCATCGGGGTAGGTCAGGCACGGGACCTCGGCGGGGGTGTGCCGGTCGAGCTGTTCCGTCAGGACGGCGCGCGCGGTCTCGCGGGTCTCGGTCGTGGTCACGCTGACTTCCGTTCGCCGTGCCGGTCGGTGCACCGGCGCATGAGCGCGGGGCCGTCGAGGGGGTCTCCGCAGTCGGGGCAGTAGTCGACGTCGGGGCGGGTGTAGACGGGGCGGCTGACGGAATGACGAGATGACGACGGATCGCGTACATCTCGCATGTGGTCCTGTTCGGGGGCGTCCTCCTGGCATCCGGGGTGAGCGGTCGGGGTGCCCGTTGTCGGGCTCAGGGGGAGCCCGCACGCGTCGCACCACGTGCCGGTGATCGGCCAGGCGTGCCCGTCGTCGTCGGTCCAGCGTTCGGCGCTCACGCGGACACCTCGCAGCGCACGCAGCGGCCCTTGTGGAGCCGGTTCCCGCACACCTGGCAGCGCGTCGGATCGGGCAGCGGGAGCGGCACGACAACTTCCGCCGGTTCCGCCGGTTCCGCCGGTTCCGCCGGTTCGGGGGGAGGGGGTGGGGTCTGTGGTGGTGAACCGACATACCCGGTGGGGGTATCCCAAGTCTCCTTTGTGGCCTGACTTGCAGACCGAGGTGCCAACGCCGTCGCGGCCTCGCCGAACTGGGCGCGCCGGTAACCGCGCGGACTGTTCTTGTCGGTTGTGTCCTCTCGGGTCGAGCGGATGCCGTACGCGCTGTTGAGCATCCGTCCGAGCCGCTGGGGTGTCAGCGCCTTGCCGTAGTTCGACTCGTCCCCCCATACCTCGGGGTGTCCGAACACGAGCGCGTCGACAAGGGACGTCGTGCGCCAGAACGGTTCACCCTCAGGCCACAGGCCGATGAGGTGTCGCAGCAGCAGCACGGCCGGCTTCTCGATAGCGAGTCCTTCCTCTCGGTCGAGGCGGACTTGCTCCACGTCGTCAGCGGCGAGACTCATCACGACGTCGAGCCAACGTCCGCCGGCGGCGTGCGCGACGCGGGCGAGAGGTTGCCACTTCTCCCGGAACCGGGACGTGACTCCCTCGGGCATGACGGGCCGGTGGGAGACGTCGGCGTGATGAGCCCATCGGGCCAGGCGCGCGCCGAGCATGGATGCGTCGGCATCCTTGAGCTCCCAGTCGGATTCCTCAGCCTTGCCCTGCCAGTCGGGCAGCAGCAGCACCCGGATGATGCGGGTACGGGTGTCGTCCGGTAGCGCGGGCTGGTTGCCGGCCATGACTACCGGCGCGAACGTCGACAGCTCCACCGGCTCCCAGTCACCGCCCTTGACGGGCATGAGCGTGGGACGGGAGCCGCCTACCTTGTACCCGCTGTTCAGGATCGCCACGAGTTCCCCGACCCCTTCCTTCCTGGGGTCGAGGGTGCGGTCTACCTCGTCCAGCAGCAGCGTGCGCGGGTCGTTGCCGACGAGCCGCGCGAGCAGCGCCGACGAGCTGATAGATGACGCCATGACGGCCCGGTAGGTCAGCCGTTCGAGGTGTTCGAGCACCGTCGTCTTGCCCGACTCGGGCACCGGTGAGTCGATCTGTAGGCGCGGCGTGGTGAACAGGTCCCGCGTCATGTGCGTGTGGGCGGCCCATAAGGTCAGCACGTCGAGGTCTCCCGGATGCATCACGGTGATGTGCCGCGCGAGCCAGTGGCGTACCTCGTCCAGCAGGGCGGCGCCGCCCTCGCGGACGTCTTCCGCCAGTTCGATACCCCGATGCAGGGGGTGTCCCCCCGAACCGGCGGGACCGGCGGAATCGGCGGAACCGGCGGAAGAATCCGGCACCGTCTCCGGCTCGGGCATGACCTTGTGGACGTGGCTCCCGAGCTCGCTCACGTCGTGCTCGGCGAGGAAGTCGTCAAGGCCGGTCTTGCCGTCCCCGGTGTTGGGCAGCACGAGGTAGCGGACCTCGGCGGCGCCGCGCATCGTCAGGAACCGGGCGAGCCGTTCCAGCGCGCTCCGTACCGCCGGCTTCACCATCACGTCAGAGTCGAACGCGAGGATGATGCCGCGCCCCTTCACCCCCACGTCGTCCCAGTCGGGCACGGCAACCGTCGACTCGTGCGGGTCGCGGCCCGGCTTGCCCTTCCACGACCACACACCGGGCAGGGCGACGCACGCGAGGCCGCGCTGCCCGGCCGCGTCGGCCTTCTTCACCCCCTCGGTCACCCATATGGGGGTGGCGAGGTCGGCGAGCATGTCCCGGACCCCGGGCGGGAAGTCAATCCCGTTCCGCTGCCCCGTGGGGGTTTCGTACTTCACGGGCTTACCGGCCCGTTCGCGCGGGACGTCGGGGCGGTACTGGTAGCCCCACTCGGAGCCGTCCACGCGCAGCATCGGCACGAGCAGGCCGGGGACGTTGCGCCCGGCCGCCGTGATCCCGAGACGCTCTAGCCGCACCTTGGTGTCGACGGTGACGTAACCGCGTGCTCGGGCCATCTCGGGGGTGATCCCGGACGCGGCGAGCATGGCGGCGTGCTGGGGGAAGATCGTGCCGCCGTAGCTGGTGGTCGTCTCCGTCTCGGTGGCGCTCACACGATCACCGTCCCGACCGGCTCAAGGCGCGCGAGGATGACGACGGCGCGATGCCCGGCCTCGGTGGCGCGGCGAGCCGCTTTCTCAGCGGCGTGCAACGAGAGATAGAGCCGGCGCACGTGGCGATCCTCGAACCGGTGCACGATCACGCAGTACGCGCCACGCACGTGCTGGTCAGCGAGAGCGTCGGCGTCGAGGGCGGGCAGCGGCGTGGCGGCGGGGCGCACGTCGCCGCCAGTCGGTAGACTGTCGAGTAGCCCGCCAGGCTGATTCTCAGGGATTGCCGCCTCTCCCACGGGGCGGCTTTCCTCGTATCTGGGATCGATCACGCGGCGTCACCGCCCGCGGCGGTCAGCTCGGCCTCGGCGGCGTCGGCCTCGGCGGTCAGCTCACGGGAGCGACGCCGGGCCTGGGCGGACTTGAGCGCGAGGCGCTGAAAATAGGCGCGGCGCAGGTGTCCGGCGCGCACGGGGTCGCCGCCGGCCTGGTCGAGAAACTTCTGGTCGAGGGCGCGGCGGGCCGGGGCGGTTCGCTGCGAGCGGTTCTCGGTGTTGGCCCATGATTCGTGGGCGGCGATGCTCGCGCGTAGCTTGCGCTCGCTTGGGGTCTCGGTAATCAAAGCGACACTTCTCCCTGAGGAAGAAGTCCGCTGGGACTCAGACCTCCGGAAGTAGGGCCGCGTTGAGTGTTGAGATTTATGCGGGCGTGATCTGGTAGGTGATGGGGCGGCGGTCGCCCGGCGTGCGTGGTGGGGTGGTGTTGAGTTCGTCGGTGAGCAGTTG
>NZ_JBTSDU010000007.1:0-54966 GCF_054605595.1 Georgenia sp.
ACAGGGCAACGGGGGCCGGAGCGCTGCGACCGGGGCGAGCCCGGCCGCCGCCCCACGCAAGGCCGGGGAGGCACCGGGCAGCGCCGCGGGGACGAGTGCCCCGACGGCGGCCTCGCCCGTTGGTGCAGCACCGGGCAGCATGCCCGCCGGGAGCGCGGCACGGCCGGACCGCGGCGACGGCCCGCGCCGGGTGCGGCTCTCGGTCTCCCGCATCGATCCGTGGTCGGTGATGAAGGTCTCGTTCCTGCTCTCGGTGGCGCTCGGCATCATGATCGTCGTGGCCGTCGCTATGGTGTGGTTCGTCCTGGACTCGATGCACGTCTTCGCCGACATCGAGGATCTCCTCGTCTCCGTCGGGTCGGAGAACTTCCTCCAGCTCATGGACTACCTGAAGTTCGAACGCGTGATGTCCTTCGCGACGATCGTGGCCGTGGTGGACGTGCTGCTGCTCACCGCGCTGGGGACGATCAGTGCGTTCCTGTACAACATCGTCGCGGCCCTCGTCGGGGGCCTGCACGTGACGCTGACGGACGACTAGGACGGCCGCGGGGGGCTCCTGCGGGAGCGCGTCAGAGCTCGCGCGGAGGGCGGGCGTGAGTCTCCTCACGTGGGTCGGTCCTGGTTTTGGAGCACCCCAGGCTCTGGGATAGTCTTACTCGGCGCGCAGCGCACGCTCCCCTCGGACCATGGTGCTCGATGGTGCGCGGGCCTATAGCTCAGACGGTTAGAGCGCTTCCCTGATAAGGAAGAGGTCGCTGGTTCGAGTCCAGCTAGGCCCACTCCGTGCCGCGCCGTAGGGCCCGGCACGGTCGACGAGCAGCAGGAGGAACCCATGAAGAAGGTCTTTCTGATCACGGTGGCCGCTGTGGCGGGCTACCTCGCCTGGCTCAAGATCCAGCAGGACCGCGAGGAGCGGGACCTGTGGGCGGAGGTCACCGACAGTTTCGGCGAGGAGCCGAGCAAGGGCTGACCCCGGCCGGCACCGTCAGGTGCCGAGTTCGGCCCGGGCGTCTGGGCCGGGCATGACGCGGCGCCTCCGGGCGCCCACCGGGGGCCATGGCGCAATTGGTAGCGCACCTGCTTTGCAAGCAGGGGGTTGCGGGTTCGAGTCCCGCTGGCTCCACCCAAAGTGTCTTACGGGAACACGCGACATGACTTGATGAGTCGTGTTCGTGTTCCGCCCCCTCTCCTTCGTCATCGCTGTGCTCCTGGGCTTCGCGGAAGATGGTGGCGAACGGCTCGGCCAGTCGCGGGCGTAGTTGCTCGTCGTCGGTGACGTCGAGCCGGGTGTAGAAGGCTTGGTTCGCCAACCTGCGGTCGGCGTCGCCGGATCGGGCGTATGCGTGGTGCGCGTCGGTAAGCAGCCGCAGCGAGTCGTGCAGGAACGCCCTCCCTCCGGTCTGGTGTTCGTCGTGCTCGGCCAGTTTTCGATTCACGTCCGCGAGGCCCGCCCGGATGCGGTCTTGGTGCCGTTTCAGGGTCGGCAGGTCGATCGCATCGGCGAAGTGCGCGGCCAGCAGCTTGTCACTCTCGCCCTCCAACTTCGCCCGGTTCGCCATGAGGTCGGCGATCTCTTGGTCGCGGCCCGCCATGCGCTTGTCGAACGCGGCATCGACCTTGGCGGCGAGGTCGCGGTAGGTCAGGTCGCTGATCGTGATGGAGGCGTAGGAGTCCGCGACGAGGCGTTCGGCGACTGCGACGGGCACCGCCCGCCGGGTGCAGGCGGTGCGCTTGGATGCCCTGCCGGAGCAGACGAAGTAGGCGTAGGTGACGCCTTTGGGGTTGGTGGCGAAGTCGAGCAACATCCTCGACCCGCAGGTGCCGCAGTACAGCAGCCCTTTCAGGTGGTGGGCGTGCTGGACGTGCCGGGTCATCTTCGCCGTCCGCGCCCGCAGCAGTGACTGCACCGTGTCGAACAGCGCCGGTTCCACTATGGGCTCATGTGCGCCGGGGTGCAGGCCGCCCTTGTAGCGGATCACGCCCGCGTAGTAGGGGTTGGTGAGCAGCTTGTAGAGCGTGTTCTTCCCGAGCGGCTTGGGCGGCCGCTTCGGAGTCGGCACCGTGACCAGGCCGCGCGCGGTCAGGTCGCGCAGCAGGCCGGTCACTGAGATTTCGCCCTTGGCGTATTGCTCGAACGCCCAGGTGAGGAGCGGTGCACGCTCAGGATCGACTTCCACTGTCCTGACCTCGCGGCCGTTCTCATCGGTGCGGCGCACGTTCAGGTAACCGATGGGGGCGCGCATGGGCGTGCCGCCTTGGGCGACCTTCTGCGTCAGACCCTTGGTGACCTCGGTGGCGAGGTTGCGGGAGTAGAACTCCGCAATCGAGGACATGATGCCGTGGACGAGCATCCCTGAAGGCGTCTGGTCGATGGACTCAGTGGCCGAGACGAGGGTGACCCCGGCGGCGAGGAGGGCTTCGTGAATCTTCACGTCGTCGGCGCGGTTGCGGGCGAGCCGGTCGAGCTTGTGGACGATGCAGAACTGCACCCTTGTTGCGGCGATGAACGCGAGCATGTCTTGCAGGCCGTCACGATCCGCCGACCGCGCTGACTCCCCGGCGTCCACGAACTCCCGCACGATCCGCGCTCCGAGTTCGTCGGCCTTGCGCTGGTTGGCCTCGCGTTGTGCGGGGATCGAGAACCCTTCCTCGGTGCCGCCGCGCGCGGCTTGCTCGCGCGTCGAGACACGCAGATACGACACGGCCAGCAGCACCGGCTTGTCGTCTATCGGGTCGTCGGTGAGGCCCGACGAGGCGCGGGCGTCGGTGGGAGCGGTGATGGTCATGCGGTGCTCCTTCGTTGGTGCGGTTCCTCGGGTTCTACTCTGCCTCGTTCGTCTGGCACCGGGCCGAGCCCGTCAGGTGCGGGGAGGTCGTAGGGGTCGGACTCCCCGGTACGGTGGGCGTCGTAGCGGGCTTGGGTGATGTTCAGCACCCACTCCACCAGTTTGCGCACGTCCGGCTCCGCCCGCCGGGTAACCCGCAGCCGCAGCCGCCCCGGATCGGCCCGAGAGCCTGCCCCGAGCGCACCCCTGCCCTGCGCCGCGCGTCGCGGTCGCTCAGCATCGGTGGGTCCGGGCGATTCACTCATCTCTATCTCACGCTGTGGCAGATACGCCAGTACCACGTTACCACAGATATGGCGTAGCGGCCATTGCATGAGATTCTGCTAGGCTTGGTGCCATGGTCGAGGAGTTGGAGAGCGCCCCGCTGCTGCTAGCAGCGGACTTGCCTACGGGCTGGAGCCTGCCCGACCCGTCGCCCATCGACCCCGAGCGCGACAGCGCCGAGATTGACGCGGCGCTGCGCTACGAGCAGTGGGTCGATCCCGCGCCGGGGCTGGATCGCAAGCTGAACTCCAGCCGCAACAACAACGATTCCGGGCGCTGGTTTCTGATCCAGCACATCGAGTCGAGCACTCGCGTGCTGCTGCGCCTGCAACGCCAGTACCTCTTGGACGAGGAACCCAAGGGCGAGGTGCGGATCACCGGGATCGTGTATCTGCCCGAGTGGGCGGGTGACCCGGTGGCGAGCCCGATGCTGCGCAACCTCCCGACCTCGCGGATCGAGGCGGCGATCAACCGCCGCCAGTTCGCCGTCACCGGAGCCAGCCGCTTCACCGGGGGAAAGATCACCCTGCCCTCTGGTCGCGTCCTCCGGTCTGCAGACGTAATGAAGCCGCTCGGGAACCCGAAGCGCACCCCCGACTTCTACGAAGTCGTCGCCCTCCAGCACACCCGACTCACCGACGACGGCGAACCCAACCCGACCGCACGCATGGCCGAGATCAGCCGCGTGCCTCTCTCGACCGCGCAGGGCTGGGTCGCCCGCGCCCGCCGCAAAGGACTCCTCCCACCCGGACGCCGCGGCCGCGCCGGATAGGGGCCGCATGACGAGCTGGGCGGTTGACGAAGCAGGCGTGGTGCGCCTGCCAGACGGTCGCTTGATCCGTGGCAGAGGCTTGCGTCGTCCTCGCGGCGGGGCCTCGGCCTCTGAGTTCGCCGTCTATCTCCTGGGCCGCGACCCTCGCGTGGCCGACTGGCCCTACCGCTGGGTCGGGTGGCCCGACTTCCGCCTGCCCGCCTCCACCGAGGATGCCGTAGACGCGCTCAGGGAAGCGCACACGCGGGCCGCGTCCGAGCGGGTCGAGATCGCCTGCGGGGGCGGGATCGGCAGAACCGGAACCGCTCTCGCGGTGCTTGCTGTGATGAGCGGCGTTCCGGCCGACGCCGCCGTGGAGTGGGTGCGAACCAACTACCATCCCCGCGCCGTCGAGACCCGCCGCCAACGCTTCTGGATCGCCACCGTCGCGTCCTCACTCTCCTGACGCCAAGCATCCGCGCCGCACCCTTCCGAGCACACCCGCTCGCCGCGTCCCTGCACTCCCAACCGCTCGCAGCATCTTCCCGGTTCTTGCCTCTGTCTCAGCGAATGAACGTATCCTAAGTGCCGTAGTTGCTGATACGCTAGATGCCCAGTGAGGCAACGGAAGGATGGTGGTCGAGGTGCATGGCGGCGTGATCCCGTTCCGGGGAACCGGGGCCGATGCGCTGCGCTATGTCGAAGCCGACCGCTCCCGCGCTGACGACTACTACCTGGGTGCCGAAGTCGCCGTCGCGCAGTTCGCGGCGCTCGACAGCTCTGGTGCGGTGACGGCCGAGCTGGCCCTTGACCCCGAAGCGTATGCGGGGTGGGTGGATTGGGAGAACCCGCTCACAAGCGAGCAGATGGGGAAACCGCGTCGGGCGGGGTCGGATCGGCGGGGTTCGCCCCGGTTCATGGAGATGGTCATCAACACGCCCAAGTCACTGTCGATCGCGGCGGCGCTGCACCCGGAGGTCTCCGACGCCTTGGATGCGGCCCAGCAGGACGCCCTGGCGGAGATTCGCCGGTGGCTCGCCCTCCACTCCGTGACTCGCGTTGGCCCGTTGGGTGCGCAGGAGGTCGTGCCTATCGAGCAGATGCATGTCGTCGGCATCACCCACCGCACGTCGCGGGCGGGTGATCCTCACCGTCATATTCACATGCAGATCGGTACCCGCGTGTTCTCGGCCGGGAAGTGGCGTGGCTTGTTCACCGCCGTGCTGTTCAAGCAGCAGGGCGCGATCCGCGCCCTCGGTACGGCCGTGATCGCCGCCAGCCCCGAGCTTGCCGCCGTGCTCGACCGGCACGGTCTGACTCTCGACCCCGCCACGGGCGAAGTGGTCGAGTTGCAGACATTCA
Organism: Georgenia sp.; assembly: GCF_054605595.1. NCBI lineage: Bacteria > Bacillati > Actinomycetota > Actinomycetes > Allobogoriellales > Allobogoriellaceae > Georgenia > Georgenia sp. Next base: position 5,224 of record NZ_JBTSDU010000007.1, read on the forward strand.
ACGCCGTGATGAGCAAACGTGGCGCGCAGGTGGGTAAGAACCTCGAACGCCTCGAAGCCGACTGGGATGCTGCGCACCCCGGCGAGAGCATGGGGCCGGTCGTCGCCACCCGCCTCCGAGCCGAGGCCTGGGCGCATGAACGGCCCGCGAAGAAGCCCACCACCCTGGCCGAGGAAACCGGCTGGGTGAACGAGCTGCGCGAGGCGGGATACGACCCCCAGGCGCTGCAACGACCTGCGCCGCGTGCATCGGTGCGATTGGATGACCTGAGCGTTCAGGACGTTGCATCTCGCACGCTCGACCGTTGCGCCGCATCCAGTTCCGCATGGACGGCTCACACGGTGGCCGAGCACGCGACCCAGATCATGACCGAGCACGGCGTGCAAGCGACCCCTGCCGAGATACGCGACTTCATCATGGTTGCATCGCGGTTGGCGTTGGAGGACTGCTTCACGATCCTCCCGCCCGACGCACCACGCCCCGAGCATGTGGCGCATCTGACGAGCGTGCGCGTCATGCAGGCCGAAACGGAACTGCGCGACCTGATCGCGGCACGGGTACCAACGCGGGAGCCGGCCCTGCCGGACGTGCGCCAGTTGGCGCAGGCCGCCGGCCTCGACGCCGGCCAGACCGAGGCTGCCGCAGCGGTTGCCTCGGTTGATCCGTTGGTGATTGTGGAAGGTGCGGCGGGCAGCGGAAAGACGACCATGCTCGGAGTCGCAATCGAGGTCGCACAGCAGGAGGGCCGACCGACACGGATCGTCGCGCCGACGAAGAAGGCTGCCGACGTCGCACAGCAGACCCTCGGCGTCGCGGCTGATTCGGTGGCCGCGCTCGTCCATGTCCACGGCTACCGGTGGAACACCGACGGCGTATGGACGCGCCTCGCGCTCGGCGACCTCGACCCCGAGACGGGTCGCACCTACAACGGCCCGCTCGAGACGGCACGCCTCCAAGCTGGGGAGCGGATTGTGGTGGACGAGGCGGGGATGCTCGACCAGGACAGCGCCCTCGCCCTGTTCACCGTCGCCGCAGAGACGGGCGCAACCCTTGCGCTCGTCGGTGACCGGGCGCAACTCCCCGCCGTCGGGCGTGGCGGGGTGCTGGACATGGCCGCAACGATTCGGGGCCGCACCATCGACATGAACGAGGTGCATCGCTTCACCGACCCCACCTACGCCTCGCTGTCGGTGCGGTTGCGTGACCGCGACGACCCCGGCGCGATCTTCGACCAACTCCAGGCCCTCGGCCGGATCCGCCTGCACGCCGACGCCGAGCACCTGCACGAGCACATCGCCCGGCATCGCAGCGACGGGGAGGCGGTGACGGTCGCCACCAACGACGAGGCGACCCGTCTGAACGCCCGTATCCGTGACGAGCGGGTGCAAGCCGGGGCCGTGGATGATCAAGCGACCGCGACGGGTAGCGACGGCCTCCTGATCGGGTGTGGCGATCTGATCCAGACCCGCAAGAACGCCACCGGCCTGGGGGTGGCGAACCGGCAACTGTGGGTCGTGCAACATGTCGCCGACGACGGGGCACTGTGGGTAGTCGAAGCAGGCAGCGACCGGAAGCGCGAGCACACCGTGCGGCTGCCCGCCGCCTATGTCACCGAGCACACCCACCTGGCTTACGCCTCCACCGCCTACGGCGTGCAGGGCGTCACCGCCCCGGCTTCGCACACGATCCTCACCAATGCGATGAGCGGTGCAGCGGTCTACGTCGGCATGACCCGTGGCACCGACGAGAACGTGCTGCATGTCATCGCCGAGAATCCGGCCGAGGCCCGGCAGCAGTTTATCGACGCGGTAAAGCGCGACCGCGCCGACCGAGGACTCACCGACGCCACTCAGCAAGCGGCAGAAGCGGTGCGGGGGCTGGTCGACGACGGCCCCGTGCAGATCGTCACCACCGAGATAGCAGCCCTCACCCAGCAGGCCGAGCACGCCGAACAGCGGGCGGCCCTGTGGCGGCAGGCCGCCGAAGCGCTGACGGAGCTGTATGCGCGGCAGCGCGAGGAACGCGACCAAGCAACACGGACCGCAGACAGCGCAGCCCGGCAGTTGGAGCGGGTGCGGGGCGAGGTCGCCGCGCCGCTCACCGAGCAGGCATCGGCCGCGCTGACCGAATGGCAGAACGCCGACACCGCGCAACGAGCCGCCCGCGAGCGTCTGCGCATGGTCGGCAGGTTCGGCAAGCGCCGCGCCACCACCGAGCACCACACCACCCAGGCCTACGCCAACGACGCCGCCCAGCGACTGACGAGCGCGTGGGGCGAGCCGCCCAGGTGGAACGAGAACGAGACTGCGTGGGTCGAGCGAGTCACCCGGCCCCGGGTCGACACCGACCCGCGCGTCATCGAAGCAACCGAGCAGCAGGAAGCCGCAGCGAACGCCGTGCGCAGCACGCTGCAGCCCAACGACCTGCCGCGCCTACGAATCTACGCTCGCGTCTTCGGCAGCGAGGCAGTGATGAGCAACCGGGCCGCTTACGTCGCCACCCGCCCCCACGCGAATGCTGAGAACGCGACCCGCACCGCGCATCGGGCACGTGCCGAAGTCGAGGCGCTACGGGCCCTCACTCCCGCCGAGGCAGTACACCGGATCGAGCAGACCCGTGCAGCCGAGCAAGTCGCACGCGAAGCCGCCGACCGTGCCCGGAATGAGCGTCAACGACAGCCCGCTTCTCGATCGCGCATACACGACAGCGGCCCGATCTACGACGGGCCATCCCTGAGTCGATGATCCCAATGCCAAGATCCGGAAGTCGGTGGGTCAGGAGATCGGATCGAGCCTGCAACAGGTCCCTCTCGTGCACGATCAGTTCGCAGTTGCCGTAGCCGCGCGCAGTTCCTCGGGCAGCAAGTCCTCGTACTCCGACCGCACGTATTGGAGACCCTCTGTGATCGACGGGTCGTGTTCGAGGGCGTTCGTCATGAACTCCAGCCGACGCTTGTTCTCGTCGATCACGTCCCGCCACCGACGAACGTAGGCGCGCACAAGAGGTCGGCCTTGCTCCTTCTGGGGCTCGAAGAACAGGCCGAGCTCGAAGTCATCGCCCTTGATGCGTCGACGTACGAGGTCATCGTAGTCGGTGACGACCAGAATGAGGTCCCAGCTCGTTCGGTCGCCAGTGAAGGCCGCGGTGGACAGAATCGCATTCGCGTAGTCCTCGACCTGGTCGAGTTCCTTGCGCGACGCGGTGATGTCCGGTGCTTTCAGCTCCACCACGAGGTGCCTGATCCGATCGTGCTCCTTGTTCTTGGCGGCAAGGTGGAGGTCGGTTCGGCCTGTCTTGCCGTCCCAGCGACGAACCGTGTCGACATCCTTCGTCGGCAGGCCGTCGAGCTTGAGGTGACTGCGCAGGAGTTCTGTCAAGCTTCGCTCGGTGCTCATGAGGTGGTACGACTCGCCGAAGACCCACAGCTCGTGTTCGAGCACCTTGTGGAGATGGTCACGTTCGCCCACCTTCCCTGAGTCGTCTGGATCGAAGAGTAGATGCTCCAGTGCGACCAGGAACTTGTGTCGGCTCGCGACGACGTTGGCAGAACGGATGATTGCCGACAATGTGGTCTCGCTGAGCAGCTTCGTGAGAGTGTCGCGGTCGGCTTCGTTGAGAGCGACGACCTCGTGCAGGATCGTTGTCAGTTTCCCCGGGTCGTGACGAATCGCGTCGCGAAGGAGCTCGAGCGTCAACTGTGCTTGCTTCTTGGTCTTCGAGATGTGGGGAACGAGTGTGCCGGAAACCACATCGAACACGGCCCGCTCTGCGCGCTCCGTCTCGTTCGCCGGCTCGCTCTTGTACGGGTAGACCCCCGTTTCCTTCCAGTGCTCGACCTGCTCGCGACGTCGTTCGCGCCGGCGTGCGTTGAAGTGATCGCGGATTGCCTCCCGCGTCGCCGTCCACAGTTCCCCGACAGGGTCGGGTGCCATGTCGCCGAGTCCGAGCGAGGCGAGTTCATCGATGCCGAGCTTGTCCCATGTCACGTAGGCGGAGTAGGTGAACTGGTTCTCGAAGGGTGTCCCCGATGTCTCGTATGGGAAGTGGTCTGCATCGGGGCCAAAGGAAACGGCTCGATGTTTGCCTGTGCGCCATTCGATGATCCGCAGGATGGCTTCGTTCTCTCCGCGTTCCCCGAAGGGGAGCGGCGTTTTCGTGTCATTGACCACTTCTTGCGATGGGTCGAGCGCCGAACCGTCGTAGGTGATCGCCAGCGACTGGTCGTTGAGGAGAAGCGGGGCGAAGTGCGATCGCAGGATCGGGAGCACGTCGTCTGCTTCGAGTGCGCTCAGCGACCGCTGCTCGTCGTTATGAGCCGTGACGACTGTGCCTGTTGAGGCTGCGGTCGAGGGTGTGGCTTCCCAGCGGAACCGGTCGCGGTTGCTCCGGCTGCCGGTGATCGTGATCTGTTCGCGCTGGCCGATCGTGTTGTCGCTGATACTGACCCAGCTCACGCGAGAGCCGAGTGCGAAGGCGCGCAGTCGTCCCTCGCCGAGCTTGCCGTGAAGGTACCTCTTGCCGTTCTTGGACTTCTCGCTCAACGACTTCCAGGAGCCCCCGATGCGGCCGAACGTCGCAGCAACCTCGTCGGAGCTGATGCCGTGGCCGTCGTCTTCGACGCGCACCTGATCGATGGCATCCATCGAGCTGCGCTCCATCGTGACGACGACGGTCGTCGCCTCGGCGTCGACCGCGTTCCAGATCAGCTCGATGATCGCGCGTACGGGGTCGCCCTCGTGAGCGAGACGTGCGACGTGGTCGTCGCTGGCGGTGAGCACGAGGTCTTCCATGAGGCAAGGCTACGGAAGAACACCGACAGCCACCCGTCTCCACGCCACACTCAGCCGAGTTCTTCAGTGTAGACCGGAGCTTCCCCGAGTAGGATCGGATCAACCCGTTCATACCTGGTCAACCCGCCCTGGAGGACTTGAGTGCCTGAGCCTTGGCTGTCTGCTGACGACATCGCCGCCCACCTCGGGGTCACCAAAGACACCGTCTACACCTGGATCGCCGAGAAGGCCATGCCCGCCCACAAGGTCGGACGCCTCTGGAAGTTCCAAGCCAGCGAGATCGACGAATGGGTGCGCCGGGGTGGAGCCTCGGTCTCGGCTCACGACGGGGACGCCGGGTAGTCACGTGCGGATCATCAACAACGTCAGCGACCTGCTGGGTGACGACCTCAAGGCCGAGATTGCGCCGGGCTCGAAGGTGCGCATCGCAGCATCGACGTTCTCGATCTTCGCGTTCGAAGCGCTCCGCAAGGAGCTGGAGAAGGTCAGCGAGTTGGAGTTCATCTTCACGTCGCCGTCGTTCGTGACCGAGAAGGTAACGGACAAGCTCCGCAAGGAGCGCCGCGAATTCTTCATCCCCGGTAGTCAGGCGGAGTCAAGCCTTGCCGGTTCCGACTTCGAGATCAGGCTGCGCAACAAGCTCACCCAGCGCGCGATCGCACGGGAGTGCGCGGACTGGGTCCGCCGCAAGGTCACCTTCCGCTCGAATGCCACGGGCAACCCGATGCAGCAGTTCGCGGTGGTCGACGACAAGGCCGCCTACACCCAGCTCCAGGGGTTCACCACCGCCGATCTCGGCTACGAGCGCGGCAATGCGGTGTCGAGCTTCGTGAACCGACTCGACGAAGCCCCGATGACCGAGCAGTACATGCAGCTGTTCGACCAGATTTGGAACAACCCCGGGCAGGTCAGCGACGTCACCCAGGCCGTCTACGACCACATCGCCAGCGTCTACGCGGAGAACTCCCCGGCACGCATTTACTTCCTGATCCTCTACAACCTATTCTCCGAGTTCCTCGACGACATCAACGAGGACGTGCTGCCGAACGACCGCACCGGATACCAGGAGACGAAGGTCTGGCAGAGCCTCTACAACTTCCAACGCGACGCAGCGACGGGCATCATCAACAAGCTGGAGACCTACAACGGCTGCATCCTCGCCGACTCCGTTGGCCTCGGAAAGACATTCGCCGCGCTCGCCGTCATCAAGTACTACGAGCTGCGCAATAAGTCCGTGCTCGTGCTCTGCCCGAAGAAGCTCGCCGAGAACTGGACGAACTACAACGCCAACCTCACGACCAACATCTTCGCCTCTGACCGCTTCAACTACGACGTGCTCGCCCACACCGACCTGTCGCGCACCAAGGGCGAGTCGCTCGGCCTACGGCTGGATCGGATCAACTGGGGCAACTACGACCTCGTCGTGATCGACGAGTCCCACAACTTCCGAAACGCTGACTACGCCGAGGAGAAGGAGTCCCGCTACCAGCGCCTCATGCGTCAGGTCATCCGCGAGGGTGTGAAGACCAAGGTGCTGATGCTCTCGGCCACCCCGGTGAACAACCGGTTCAACGACCTCAAGAACCAGCTCCAGCTCGCTTATGAGGGTGAATCCGAGAACCTCGCCCAACATCTGAGCCTGTCCACCACGGTCGAGAAGGTGTTCTCCGACGCCCAGCGCGTGTTCAACGAGTGGTCCAAGCTCGACCCCGAGCACCGCACCACCGACCGCATCCTCCAAATGCTCGACTTCGACTTCTTCGAGCTGCTCGATTCCGTCACCATTGCCCGCTCCCGCAAGCACATCCAAGCGTTCTACGACACCACCGAGATCGGCGCCTTCCCAGAGCGACGCCCACCGCTCTCCATCCGCGAGCCACTCACCGACCTACCCGACGTGCCCGGCTTCAACGACATCTTCGAGCAACTCCAAGCACTGACCCTGGCCGTCTACACCCCACTGACGTATGTGTTCCCGAGTCGTCGCGCCAAGTACGAAGACCTCTACAACGTGACCGCAGGGAGCGCCCAATCCAACCTCGGGCAGGCCGGCCGTGAGCAAGGCTTGAAGAAGCTCATGACCGTCAACCTGCTCAAACGGCTGGAGAGCTCAGTCGAGGCGTTCCGCCTCACTCTGACGAAGATCGAAGACTCCGTCACCCACACGCTCGGTCGGATCAGCAATCACGCCGGGAACCTCGCCGACCTGATCCCGGAACTCGCCGGGCTCGATTTCGACGTCGATGACGAAGATGACGCGAACATCGAGGCGCTGTCTTTCGGTGAGAAGATCAAGATCGGCCTCGGCGACCTCGACATCGAGTCCTGGCAGCGCGACTTGTGGAACGATCGCGAGACGCTGCGGGAACTCCTCGACGAGATGCGCAGGGTCACCCCGGACCACGACCTCAAGCTCCGCAAGCTCAAGCAGCTCATCGAGGACAAGGCACAGCACCCTATCAACGACGGCAACCGTAAGGCGCTCGTGTTTTCCGCCTTCGCGGACACTGCCAACTACCTGTACCGCGAACTCGCCCCCACCCTCGCGACGGCCGGACTCGACACGGCCGTCATCACCGGCGGCAGCCACGGGGCGAAGACCACACTCGGCACGGGCTTCGACTTCCAGCAGGTGATGTCGTTGTTCTCGCCGCGCTCCAAGCAGCGCCACCTCACGATGCCGCGCGAGACCCGCGAGCTGGACGTGCTCAGCGGCACGGACGAGATCAGCGAGGGCCAGAACCTCCAGGACTGCGACTCCCTGATCAACTACGACATCCACTGGAACCCCGTGCGCATCATCCAGCGCTTCGGGCGCATCGACCGCATCGGCTCCACCAACAGTCAGATTCAGCTCGTGAACTTCTGGCCCGACATCTCCCTCGACGAGTACATCAACCTCAAGGAACGCGTCGAGAACCGCATGGTCATCGCAGACCTCGCCAGCACCGCCGACGACAACGTCCTCACCCTCGAAGACTCCGACGCCGCATTCCGCAAGGAACAACTCCGCAAACTCCAAGATGAGGTCATCGAACTCGAAGACGTCAGAACCGGCGTCTCGATCACAGACCTCGGGCTCAACGACTTCCGCATGGACCTACTCGGCTACATCAAGGAACACGGCGACCTCGACACCGCACCCCGCGGCCTCCACGCCGTGATCCCCGCAGACCCTAGCAAGGGGCTGCGACCCGGCGTCATCTTCGCCCTCCGGAACCTCACCCCCGACGAGACCCCGTTCTCAGAGGGTTCCGGCAACCGCGGCAACCGGCTCCACCCGCATTACCTCATCTACCTCGACGACCAGGGTGAAGTCATCGCGAACCACACCGAAGCGAAGCACCTCCTTGACCTCCTCCGCGCCGGATGCCGCCCATACGAGGAACCCGTCACCGACGTCGTCCACGCATTCAACACCGCAACCAATGAGGGCGTACAGATGGGCAAGTACTCAGCGCTGCTCACCGACGCGATCCACTCCATGATCGATGTCACCGAGGAGCGCGACATCGACAGCCTCTTCACCGGCGGCAGCACCACCGCCCTGACCCAGACCATCGCCGGCCTCGACGATTTCGAGCTGACCGCGTTCATCGCCGTCGTCGACCCCACCGAGGGCGGTGCCGATGACTGACATCCTCTACCGCTGGCCGGAGGCAGCGAAGTTCGGCAGACGAGTGCCCAAGGAGAAGTTCTACGAGCACGGCACCGTCAGTACCGCAATCCGTGAGAAGTTCATCGCCGAAGTCCAACGCATCACCTGGGATTACAAGCTCGCCGAGGCCACGATCAACCTGCCCGGCGCACCGGCGGTGCCGGAGATACAGGTCTTCACGATCGATGCCAAGAGCGACGACGTCAGCGAGGGTGTCCTGGGCGCCATCGACAAGGCCATCCCGTTCCCGATCATCTTCGAGATCGCGCGTCACCGCGAACAGCCCGAGGTGCGGACTGCTGCGGCGCACAAGCAGCTCGGGGCCGGAACGCCGAAGCTCAGCCCTTACTACTCGACCGGTTGGCAGCCAGAGGACACCCTGCGGCAAGCCCTGCCGACGGCGATCACCTTGCCGGCGCTCTACGCTGCGCTCCTGCAACCGCTGACCCCGATCACAGCGCGCCCGGGCGAGGAGATGTCAGACGTCGCCGACAGACTGGCCACGGTACGCAAGCTCGAACGCGAGGTCGCGTCTTTGGAGCGCAAGCTCCGTACCGAGCCACAGCTCAACCGTAAGGTCGAGCTCCGCCGCACACTCAAGACGAAGCAACACGAACTGGAACAGCAGAGGTAACCCGTGGAGAGACTACGCATGATATCGCCCGACCTCACGCGGGCCAACATCGACAAGATCGCTGATCTGTTCCCCAACGTCGTCACCGAGAGCTCCGACGCCGACGGCAACCCCGTGCGAGCGGTCGACTTCGACCTGCTGCGCCAGGAACTCAGCGACCACATCGTGGAGGGGCCGCAGGAGCGGTACCGGCTCGATTGGCCAGGTAAGCGTGCCGCTGCTTTCGCTGCGAACGCGCCGATCGCGAAGACCCTGCGTCCCGTTCGTGAGGAGTCGGTGGACTTCGACAACACGAAGAACCTCTTCATCGAAGGTGACAACCTGGATGCACTCAAGCTGCTCCAGGAGTCGTACCTCGGGAAAGTGAAGCTGATCTTCATCGATCCTCCATACAACACGGGGTCTGATCGGTTCACGTATCCAGACGACTTTGCGGCCAGCAACGACGAGTACCTGGAACGTTCCGGACAGGCTGATGCCGCCGGTGTTCGGCTGATGACCAACCTCGAGTCAAGCGGACGCTTTCATTCCGACTGGCTGGACATGATGTACCCGCGTCTCCGACTGGCGCGCAATCTCCTGACCCCCGACGGTCTCATCTGCGTCGCCATCGACGACAATGAGGGAAGCGCGCTCGACACTGTGGGGCGAGAGGTCTTCGGGGAGAGCAACTTCGTCGCCAGAATCATCTGGAAGCACACGGAGCAGAGCAAGAACGACGAAACCTACTTCTCACGCCACCACAACTACCTAGTGCTGTTCCGTCGCAGCAACGAGCTTCCCGGCTTCCGTCTGCCTCGCACGAGCTCGGACAATCGTGCGTACTCGAATCCAGACGATGACCCACGCGGACCCTGGCGGGCCGGGGATGTGCGCAGCCCGAGCCCCCGCCCGTCCCTTCGCTATCCAGTCGTCTCGCCGTCAGGAGCAGTGATCGAACCACCCGACAATGGCTGGCGGTGGAGTGAGGCATCTGTTCAGCAGAAGATTGAGTCCGGAGAGATCGTCTTCAAGGATTCCGGAACGCGACTTGTCCGCAAGATATACCTGGCGGACCAGGAGGGCCGAACACCCGAAACCGTATGGCTGGGCGATGTCGCAGGTACCACTCGGCAGGCCAACGCCGAGATAAAGGAACTCTTCGGCGCCACCATCTTTGACACTCCGAAGCCGACGAAACTCGTTCGACGCGTGCTCTCCTTGATCGCAGACAGGGACGCGATTGTTTTGGACTTCTTCGCCGGATCAGGAAGCACTGCTGACGCTGTTATCCAGCAAAACGCGGAGGATGGCGGCAACCGCAAGTTCATCCTTGTACAGCTCCCTGAGCCGTGCGAACCGCACACGGAGGCAGCGAAGTCAGACCTCACAACCATCGCGGAGATAGCCAAGGAACGGATTCGCAGGGCGGGCGCCCGACTGTCCGAGAAGGGAACCGCGAGCGGCAGCCTGGACGCGGGATTCCGCGTCCTCAAGGTTGATGCAACCAACATGAATGATGTCCTCCGCTCGGCGGAGTCCAGCGATCAACTGACGCTCGAAGCACTCTCGTCCAGAGTCAGGCCTGATCGGTCAGGAGAAGACCTCTTGTTCCAGGTGCTTTTGGCGTCGGGCCTGGAACTCACGATGCCGATCAAGAAGGAGACTATCGATGGCTTCGAGGTGTACGACGTTGAGGAGGGTGCGTTGATCCTGTGCACACGTCCGCGTGAGGCGCGCGATTCCTCTCTCTCTCTCTCTCTCTCTCTCTCTCTCGGGCTGCCGCAGCCATCGCGGAGCGTCAGCCGCTACGTGTCGTCTTCCTCGACGAAGACTTCGCGGACGACGCGGAGCGCATCAACGTCGGGCAGGTGTTCAGTGAACGCTCGCCACACACTGAGGTCAAAACCATATGACCGTCGCTCGTTGGTCGGCGGTGCGTGATGGAGAAGCGCACCCTGCACACACCCGACCTCACCGCGCGCAACATCGAGCGGATTGCCGACCTGTTCCCGCAGGTCATCACCGAGTCGCGAGACACGGAGGGTAACGTGACCCTCGCCGTTGACTTTGACCTCCTCCGCCAGGAACTCTCCGACTACGTCGTTGAAGGGCCACAGGAACGGTACCGGCTCGATTGGCCCGGCAAGCGCGCCGCCGCATTCGCGGCGAACGCACCGATCGCGAAGACCCTTCGCCCCGTGCGGGAGGAGTCGGTCGACTTCGATACCACGAAGAACCTCTTCATCGAAGGCGACAACCTGGAGGCTCTCAAGCTCCTTCAAGAGTCGTATCTCGGCAAGGTCAAGCTGATCTACATCGACCCGCCCTACAACACCGGCAACGACTTCGTCTACGACGATGACTTCGCCGAGTCGAGCGCCGAGTACCTCGCCCGCTCGGGCCAGAGATCGGAGACGGGCGACCGCCTGGTTGCCAACACCGAAGCCAACGGACGATTCCACTCCGACTGGCTGAGCATGGTCTACTCCCGCCTGAAGTTGGCGCGTAGCTTACTGGCTGACGACGGAGTGCTCATCGCCGCGATTGGCGACGACGAGCACGCGAATTTGCGTCTGCTTATCGATCAGGTCTTCGGAGCCGAGAATTTCATTTCGGACGTCGTTTGGCAGGGCGGTCGCAAGAACGACTCCCGCTACGTCTCCAACGGCGCGGACTACATGCTGATATACGCGAAGAACGAGATGCAGCTCAGTGACCGGGGTGTGCGGTGGCGCGAGCCCAAGGTCGGCCTGGACACAGCGTTGGCGAAAGCCGCCTCTATCTGGTCGGCCCGTCAGAGCGATGACGACGCCTCCATTCAGTGGAAGGCCTGGTTGAAGAACAAGAAGGCCGCGGGCGAGATCACCGATTCAGTGGCGCGGTACGACCAACTTCAGCCCGGGACCGGTCGACCGATGAACACCTACGGAAATATCACGTGGCCCGGTGGAGGCGGACCCACATACGAGGTTCTTCATCCGACGACAAGTAAGCCGGTGGCGCTCCCAAAACGCGGCTGGCTTTTCCAGAAGGACGAGATGGATCGTCGGATCGCGGCGGGTCAGATCTGGTTCGGCGCGGACGAAACCGCCATCCCTCGCGGGATCTCCTTCCTTGACGAGACGAGTGACCAGGTCGCGATCTCGGTGTTCGAGCAGGACCGCAAGGCCGCGAGCACCGACATGCGCAACCTCATGGGCGAGATCGTCTTCGAGAACCCCAAGGACCGGCGCGTACTCGCACGTTGGCTTCGCCTCGTCACCGGTGCGGCGAAGGACGCTCTCATCCTCGACTTCTTCGCAGGCTCTGGTTCAACTGGCCACGCTGTCATGGACCTCAATGCGGCAGACGGCGGGCACCGTCGGTACATCCTTGTCCAGCTCGACGAGGCGGTCGATCACCGGGACTACAACTCCATCGCCAGCCTCGCCCGTGAGCGATTGCGTCGGGCCGGCGCACAAGCAAAGGGGGCGGCCGGACTCTTGGGCGCCAGTCTCGACGTTGGCTTCCGCTCACTGCACGTCGACAGCGGCAACAAGGCCGATGTTCTGAGGGCCGCAGACGACACAGAACAGCTGGGGCTCGGCGCGCTGGAACTGAGCATCAAGCCTGGCCGGTCGGGAGAAGACCTTCTGTTCCAGGTGCTCCTCGATTGGGGACTCGAGTTGTCGCTTCCGATTGTTCAGGAGTCGGTGGATGGTCGGGAAGTGTTCTCCGTCGATGACGACGCGCTGATCGCCTGCTTCGCGGAGTCTGTGACTCCCGAGGTCGTGCGAGTGATCGCCGAGTGTGGGCCGCTCCGCGCGGTCTTCCGCGACGATGCCTTCGAGTCCGACGCTGCGCGTATCAACGCCGAGCAGGTGTTCCGCGAGGTGTCGCCCGCGACCGAGGTAAGGACGATCTGAGGAACGACATGACCTTGACGAACGACGAACTCACCGAGCTCCTCGACCGGCTGTTGGCCGGTTGGGAGAACGAGGTTGTCGAGTTCAAGGAGGCTGCACGCCAGTTCTCTGCGGACAAGACCGGTGAGTACGTCTCGGCGCTGAGCAACGAAGCGAACCTGCGCGGACTCGCCTCGGGGTGGCTCGTCTTCGGGGTCTCGAACGCTCGGCAGGTTGTCGGCACGACGCATCTCATCGATGTGCAGCAGCGTCAGACCTTGAAGCACCACATCCATCAGTCGATCGACCAAGGGCTGACTGTCCGCGAGGTCTACGAGGTCATGCGCTCGGATAAGCGCGTGGTGCTCCTGGAAGTACCGGCTGCGCCCCGCGGCATCCCGATCTCGTGGAAGGGTGACTACCGAGCTCGTGCCGGTGAGAGCCTGGTGCCGCTCTCCCTGGACAAGTTGGATGAGATTCGGCGACAGACCATCAGTGCCGACTGGTCGGCGGTCGTGGTTCCTGACGCCACGCTCGCTCACCTCGATCTGGCGGCCATCGCACGCGCACGACAGGGGTTCGCCGAGCGGTACGCCTCTCGTATCCCTGCCGCTGACATCGACGCATGGGATGACGCGACCTTCCTGGCCAAGGCCCGGTTGACTCGCGACGGTCAAATCACGCGAGCCGCGCTCCTTCTGCTCGGTGCCGACACCTCGACGCATCTGCTGACCCCGCACCCGGCGCAGATGACCTGGAAGCTCGTTGGCGAGCAGCGGGCGAACGAGCACTTCAGACTGCCGTTCCTGCTGAACACCACGGCGCTCGCGAAGCGCATCCGCAACGTGCAGCTCCGGCTTCTGCCGCCAGATGAGTTGATCTATCGAGAGATCAGCAAGTACGACGAACGCAGCCTGCTCGAAGCGCTCTACAACTGCATCGCGCACCAGGACTACACGCGAAACTCTCGGATCATCGTCACCGAGCATGCCGACCGCATCGTGTTCGAAAGCGTGGGCGAGTTCTTCGACGGCGCACCCGATGACTACGCCCTGGACGAGCGCACCCCACGGCAGTATCGCAACCCGTTCCTCGTGGAGGCGATGACGGAGCTAAACCTCATCGACCAGATGGGCTACGGAATCCACCGGATGGTGCAGGACCAGGTCCGTCGCTTCCTGCCGCTGCCCGACTACGACCTCAGCACTGCTGGCGAGGTGAAGCTCACCATCCCGGGCGCGGTGATCGACGAGTCCTACTCCCAGCTGCTCATGGTCCGAACCGATCTTCCCCTCGAAGACGTGCTTGCGCTGGATCGGGTGCAGAAGGGACTCGACATCAGCGAGAAGGCCGCCCGCCATCTGCGGAGAGTCGGCTTGATCGAGGGCCGTAGACCCCACCGCCGGATCACTCCTCGCGTCGCAGCGGCGACCGGGGCGATGGCCGACTACATCCGCACCCGGCCCCAGGCGGACGCTCACTACGCCGCCCTGCTGACTGACTTCCTCCGCGCGCAGGGACACGCAGACCGTGGCGACGTAGAGGCCCTGCTCCGGCCAGCGCTCAGCGAAGCGCTCACCGAGCAGCAGAAGGTAACCAAGATCACGAACCTCCTGACCAAGCTGCGCCGCCACGGCGTCATCGTCAACCGCGGCACCCGCACGAAGTCACGATGGGAGCTTTCTTACGCAGGCGACGAAGGCGCGCAGTCCGAGCCCTCGCGCAAGAAGGATGACGACGCCGGCGGTACCGCTAGAGGGCCGGGATCAGCGTGAACACACGCATCCCCGCCGCCCGCCACCTTCTAGCAGCGACGACGAACAGCGCCGATTGCAGAAAGAAAGACACTCGATGAAGCTCCAGTTCAAGGTCCAGCAGTACCAGACCGATGCCGTCGATGCTGTCGTCGAGACCTTCGCCGGGCAGCCGAAGCATGACGGCATCTCCTACCGGATCGACCCCGGCAAGGTCCGCCCCGTGACCGCCCTGGCACTGTTCGAGGCCGAGGAGCGCTCGGACGCCGGCCTGCGCAACGCTGAGATCGTCCTGTCGGGAGCGCAACTGCTGGAGAACGTGCACGCAGTGCAGCGGTCACGGAACCTCCCGCTGTCGGCCAAGCTCGCCTCCAGTGCCGCCGCTCCCGGCGCACCGAACCTTGACGTGGAGATGGAGACGGGCACGGGTAAGACCTACGTCTACATCAAGACGATCATGGAGCTGCACAAGCGGTATGGCTGGTCGAAGTACATCATCGTGGTGCCGTCGGTCGCGATCCGGGAGGGCGTGAAGAAGTCGTTCGACGTGACTGCCGAGCACTTCCAGCAGCTCTACGGCACCAAGCCGCGCTCGTTCATCTACAACTCCTCCCAGCTGCACGAGTTGGAGCGGTTCAGTTCGGATGCCGGGGTGCAGGTGATGATCATCAACATCCAGGCGTTCAACGCCACCGGTAAGGACAATCGCCGCATCTACGATGAGCTCGATGATTTCCAGTCCCGCCGTCCGATCGACGTGATCAGCGCTAACCGGCCGATCGTGATCATCGACGAGCCGCAGAAGATCGGAGCGCCCAAGTCGCTGGAGGCGCTGTCACGGTTCAATGCCTTGATGCTGCTGAGGTACTCCGCCACGCACAAGGTCGATCACACCAAGGTGCACCGGCTCGACGCGCTGGATGCCTACAACCAGAAGCTCGTGAAGAAGATCGCCGTGCGGGGCATCACCGTGAAGGGACTCGCCGGGTCGACCGCGTACCTGTACCTGGACGCCATCGAGATCGCGAAGGGTGCCAAGCCTCGGGCGCGGGTCGAGATCGAGGTGCAGACGGCCTCGGGCATCAAACGGCAGGTCAAGCGCCTCGACATGGGCGGCAACCTCCACGATGTCTCCAACGGGATCGAGGCATACAAGGGACTGTTCGTCACCGAGGTGGATGCCAACCGCGACGTGATCGAACTGAGTAATGGCGATGTGGTCGTGGCGGGGCAGCTTGCTGACCGGGATGTTACCGAGGAGACCAAGCGGCGCATCCAGATTCGCGAGGTCGTCCGCGCGCATCTGGACAAGGAGCGGGAGCTGTTCAGCCAGGGCGTCAAGGTGCTCTCGCTGTTCTTCATCGATGAGGTCGCCAAGTACCGCGACTACAGTCGCGAGGACACCCTGGGTGACTATGCGCGCATGTTCGAGGAGGAGTACGCCGCGATCCGCGACGAGGTGCTCGGCGAACTTGCCATCGACCAGACGACCGAGGAGTACCAGGTGTATCTGCGCCGCGACGATGTGCGGCAGGTGCACGAGGGCTACTTCTCCATTGACAAGAAGACCAAGCACCAGATCGACGGCAAGGTCTCCGGCCGAGGCGACGACAAGGGCCAGTCCACCGACATCGACGCCTACGACCTGATCCTGAAAGACAAGGAACGACTGCTCTCGTTCGCCGAACCAGTGCGGTTCATCTTCTCCCACTCGGCGCTGCGCGAGGGATGGGACAACCCCAACGTGTTCGTCATGGGGATGCTCAAGAAGAGCGACAACACCGTCTCCCGCCGCCAAGAGATCGGACGAGGTCTGCGGCTGTCCGTCGATCAGCACGGAGAACGGATGGACAACCCCGTCACCGTTCATGACATCAACGAGCTGACCGTCGTGACCGACGAGTCCTACACGGACTTCGTGACCGGCCTCCAACGCGAAATCTCCGAGTCGTTGGCCGCGCGGCCCCGCAGGGCCAGCGTCAAGTTCTTCGTCGGCAAGACCATCCAGACGCTCTCGGGCGAGTCGGTCATCGAGGAGGCCGTTGCCCAGGCGCTCTACAAGTACCTGGTCAAGAACGACTACGTGAACGACGACGACACCATCTCCGACGCCTACAAGCAGGCCAAGGAAGATGGAACGCTCGCCGCTCCGACCTCTGAAGTGCTCAAGCCGGTGATCGACTTCGTGTGGCCGCTGATTGACGTTCTCTACCTGGACCTGCCGGTGCCCACCGATGACCGCAAGCCGAAGAAGATACCGCTGAACGAGGCCAACTTTGCTCGCAAGGAGTTCCAGGCACTGTGGGGCAGGATCAACCACCGCGCCGTCTACCAGGTTGAGTTCGACTCCGGTGAACTGATCCGCAAGGCGATCGACCACCTCGACAAGCACCTCAATGTCGCCGCGCTGCAATACGTCGTGCAAGCCGGCCAGCAGCGCGAGCAGTTGGAGGCGGACGACCTGACCAGCGGCTCCGGCTTCGCGGTGCAGACCACCCAGACGCACACCGAGACCGTGAGCGCCGGATCGCAGGTCAAGTACGACCTGCTGGGCGAGATCACCGAGAAGACCCAGCTCACCCGTCGCACGGTCGCTGCGATCCTTCGCGGCGTCACGCCAGGAACGTTCGCCAAGTTCCGTCTCAACCCCGAGCAGTTCATCACCGAGGCCGGCCGACTCATCAACGAGCAGAAGGCCACGGTGATCGTCGAGCACCTCGCCTACGACGCGCTCGAAGACCGCTTCGACTCAGCGATCTTCACCGAGAACCAGACCGCCCAAGACTTCTCGAAGGCCGGATCGAAGCTCAAGAAGCACGTCTACGACTACGTGGTCACCGACTCCAAGATCGAGCGCGAGTTCGTCAACGAACTTGACACCAGTCACGAGGTCGCCGTCTACGCTAAGCTCCCGCGCGGGTTCTTCATCCCCACACCCGTTGGCGACTACAACCCGGACTGGGCCATCGCGTTCACCGAGGGCAGCGTCAAGCACGTCTACTTCGTCGCCGAGACCAAGGGCTCGCTATCCACACTGCAACTCAAGGGCGTTGAGGACGCCAAGATCGAATGTGCCCGCAAGTTCTTCGCTTCCCTCAGTGAGAAGAACGGCAATGACGTCACCTACGACGTGGTGACCGACTACACCGAGCTGATGCAGCTCGTGGGGGTATGAAAACGATGCTCGAGTACCTTCGGCTGCGCGGTGCCCCCGCCTTCGACCCGGCATCCGGTGCAGACATCGGTCCGCTCAAGCCGGTGAACTTCTTCTTCGGCCCCAACGGTTCCGGTAAGACGACAATCAGCCGCGCCTTGGTCGATTCGACGCGGTTCGCTGGAACCACCTTGGAGTGGACGCCAGCGACCAGCGCGCTCGGTATCAAGGTCTACAACCGCGACTACGTCAATGCGACTCTAACGCCCGCAGGCCACCTCGCTGGCGTGTTCCTCCTGGGCGAGACGAACGCTGAGATTCAGACCGAGATTGAATCGCTGACAGGTCCGAGTGGCTCCATCGCCGCTGCCAAGGAAGAGCTCGCGCGACTCCGGTCCTCGTTGGACGCAAAGAACGGTGAGATCGAGGGCGTCCGTATCGCGCTGAAGGAGGCGGCGTGGGCGAAGCGCAAGGAAATTCCTGCAGAACTGCGTGAGATGTTCACGGGGTACAACAACAGCAAGGATCGACTTCTGGACCGACTGCTCGAAGTCGCGGCGGCGAACCTCTCCGCCTCCGAGGACTTCGCGGCACTCACCTCCGAGGCGGCAGCAGTTCTCGCAGAAGATGCGCAACCTCTTCTGGAGCTGCCGCTTGGACGCGATATCAAGCTTGAAGACGCGCCGGGTCACTCTCTGTTCGGCATGGCGGTCGTGGGTAGCGGGAATGTGCGCCTCGCGCCCCTTATCCAGCAGCTCGGCAGTGCCGACTGGGTTCAGCAGGGTCGCACCCATCTCGAAAACGCGAACGGTGTATGCCCGTTCTGCCAGCAGACCGCTCCGTCCGACCTCGGTAAGCAGTTGGAGGCATATTTCGACCGGACCTACATCGAGCAGATGGAACAACTTGCGGCGCTCAGCAAGTGCTTTGAGTCCTGGGCACAGCAGTGGACGACCTATCTCGCTGATCTGTCAGTGAAGCCGGGCGTCGCCGAGCACCTCAACGCCGAGCGTCTGGCCAGCGCGCGTGCTGCGCTGGAGACGGTGATCGCTGAGGGCCGAGCCCAGATCAACGCAAAACTGTCCGGGCCATCGAGCATCCTCTCGGTGCCCGATCCCTCGCCGCAGGTCGAAGGCGTCAACGCCGTGGTTCGGGAGGCCAATGCGAAAATCCAGGGATTCAACCTTCTCCTCAGAAACCGATCAGCCGCGAAGAGATCGCTTCTCGACCGCTGCTGGGTCGTGTTCGCACGCGTAACCCTCTTGGCGGAGCTGAGTCGCTACGAAGGTGCGATGCCCGGACATCTAGCGGGCGTGCGTAACCTCGAAGGCAAGATCGAGACGGCTCAGACAGACGTACGCGCCAAGGAGTCACGGCTTCGCGAGCTTCAGGCGAAAGTCACATCAAGCAAGCCGATCATCGACCGCATCAACCGCCTCTTGGACTCCGTCGGTTTCCACTCCTTCTCGCTGGCGGAGTCGACAGCAGTTCAGGACGGCTACACCCTCATCCGCTCGAACGGCGACGTCGCTACGGAAACCCTCAGCGAAGGCGAACGGACATTCATCACCTTCCTCTATTTCGCTCAGTCTCTACAGGGCACGGCACAGGATCAAGCCGAGCCGAACGACATCCTCGCGGTGATCGACGACCCGATATCGAGCCTCGACAGCGACGTGCTGTACGCCGTCTCTACCCTTGTTCGCAGGATCATCGAGGATGTCGCAGCAGGTACAGGCCGAGTGCGGCAGCTCCTGCTCATGACACACAATGCCCACTTCCACAAGGACGTGACCTATCGCCCGCACGGTGGCCCGAAGCTCGGGTCTTGGAAGTACGGCGTCGTGCGGAAGCGAAGCGGGCAGTCGAGTGAAGTCGAACTGCGCGACGACAACCCGATCCAGACTGCTTACGGTGCGCTGTGGGACGAGGTCAAGAGGTCAGCTGAGCGTCCCTCGGAGAGCGCGGTCGGACTCCAGAACACCTTGCGTCGCATCCTGGAGACCTACTTCAAAGTGCTCGGCGGCGTCGATGATCCCGCCATCATTGCCAAATTCGAGGGAGACGAGCAAGTCATTTGTCGCTCGCTCTTCACCTGGGTCAATGCTGGCTCCCACTCGATCTTCGATGACCTCGACTACTCTCCGACGCCAAGCACTGTGGAAGCCAATCTCCGTGTGTTCTGCCGCATCTTCGAGGAGCATGGACAGATTGGCCACTATCGCATGATGATGGGCGAGCCTGCCGAAGAAAACTCAGCGGAGGAACTAACGGTCGAGTCTGAAACGGGGAGCGAGGAAGCCGAGTGACCGACAGAGACACGGGGCCTATCTCACGCAAGGAGATCGTGGAGGCCGGCATCTTCAATGGGCTCCCTGGGGGTGAATCCGCGACACACTCCTCACGGAGCTGTCGTAGATTTCGGAGCACCATATGATCTCCAAGCTGATCACGTCGTATAGCAAGGTCGCGACGAGCGACCGATTTCCGGCTGCTGTGCGCGAGCATCTAGGTGACTGGAAACAGACATTCTCGTTCAGCAAGGCAAATTGCAGCAACTTGCCGGTCCGTGGCAGATAGCCTATCCGTGATTCCGCTGGCCCGTGCGTCACACGAGCCGAGTCTTTCTCCACACAGTTCCGCGGTGGACGCCAAACTGCTTCGCAATGGCGTTCACGCTGACGCCGCGCACCCGAGCTGTTCGCATAGCGTCCACTTCGGTGTCAGTGAGCCGTGTTCGAGGTCGTTTCTTTGGTTCCGCCGACGCACCGATCAGCGGGTCGTCGGCCTCGCTGTCGGCCTCGGCATCCCCACGAGTGCCCTGATTCCACACGGAAACAAGCCCCTCAACCCGTGGTCGCCTGTTCCCGCAACGCTCCATTGCTTCCACTCCGACAAGGGCCGTTGACCAGGTTTCACCCCAGGGCAGCGGCTCTTCTCGGACAGGCGGGACGCGCGTCCGAAGGAGGATGCGCGATGCAATTCGCGTCAGGATCCGCGTTTGTGACGCGGATTGGATTCACGCTGCTGCCCGCCCCGGCCGGGCGGTGCCCGGTGGTGCTCGCACACTTGAGAGGTATGGACGAGACTCCATCCCCTCTGGACCGCACGCCGATGTGGACCGTGGAGGAGTTGAGCGCCAAGCTTCACGCGAGTCCGGAGACGCTGCGCACGTGGCGCAAGCGCGGCGCCGGGCCGAGGGCCTACAAGACCGGTCGGCACGTGCTGTACGCCGAGGCCGACGTGGGGGTGTGGCTCCACTTCCACGAGCTGCCCGCGGCCCGCGGCCGCACGCCCGTCGACGACGGATCGGGGTGGTGACCGCGGCCAGGGCCAGGCTCAAGCCCGGCGAGCACGGGTCGGTCAGCTACTCGGTGCTCGATGACGGCCGCGTCCGCGCCCGGGCACGGCTGCGGCTGAAGGACGGCAGCGACGCGCAGGTGTCACGCGTCGTGCGCACGCGCGACGCCGCCCGCTCTGCCGTGCAGGGCGCGATCGCGGAGCGTCTCGGCGCTGTGCAGGGCTCGGCGGAGCTGCGCCCGACGTCGAAGGTCGGGCTGGCGTGCGGCAGTGGATCACCGAGATGCGTCGGCGGTCGCTGTGGCCGGACCCCCCGATCCGCTCGCAGTCGGTGGACGAGTACGAGCGGGTTCTCGGCAACCACGTGGTGCCCGGGCTGGGGGCGTTGCCGCGGCGGCGGCGGTGCCCAACGCGATGAGCAGGTGGGTCTAGACCACCCGGCCCACCGGGGCGCCGCCCAGTCCGCGATCACCGAGAACAGCGAGTAACAGCCGCCGTCACCACTGACGACCACCACGTCCCGATAACGACCAAAGCCCCCGGCCCCACCAAGGCCCGGGGCACCGTCATACCCACCCCGGTCGTCACCAACCACGACGCCACAACCGTCAACCAACACGACGCTCAACACCTTTGCGGCGTAGTAATCAGCCAGGGGAATCGACCCGCGCTCGGGCGAATCGGCAGCCGCGACCTGGCGGGTCAGGTACTCGTACACCGAACCGGTCGCGAACTTCTTCAACGACATCGTCACACCCCACAAGGCCGGAACGCGGCCGCGAGTGGCCACCTTTGATTCGCCCGTGAAAGAGGTGGGTTCAGGAGGAGGGTGAGGAAGGTGAAGGAGCGGAAGGATGCGGGAGGGTGGTGAAGGTGGGGTGGCCACTGGAGGACATCCGTCGGCCTTGAGGGATGAAGGTGACCAACCAGGCCGCCCCTGACCCAGGAGGACCCATGTCCCCGACTGCAACACGTAACGCACCGGCCGTCCGGCGGCTGGTCTCGCTCCCGGGGGCCGCCGAGATCCTGGCCCTCTCGGTCAAGACCGTCCGCCGCTACATCGCCGCCGGCGAGCTCGACGCCGTTCGCCTCGGGAGGCGCACCATACGCGTCAGGGTTGATTCGCTGGATCGCATCATCGACGAGGACCCGGTGGTTGCCTCGCGTACGCGAAGCGCGTGATGGTGATTGACTATTCGGCGTGGCCGAACCGACCGACGTCCAGCATCTGGTGAAGCAGCTGATGGCGGGAGCCAGCCCCGAGGAGAACAGAGCGCTGCTCGACGCGCTGATGAGTGGGCAGGTGTCCAGCATCTTCGAGAAGTTCAAGCGCGACCAGGCGCCGACCCTGCTCCCGATCCCGACCGAGGTTCGCGGGTTGCGGGTGCGCCTGGACCTGCACGGCGCGAAGCCGCCGGTGTGGAGGCGCCTCGACATCCCGGGCGATCTGACCCTGCCCCGGCTGCACGACGTGATCCAAGCCGCGATGGGCTGGTCCAACAGCCACTTGCACCGGTTCCGCATCGGACGTGACCACCGATCGCCGTACTTCGTCACGAACTTCGACCTCGACGAGGGAGACGATGGCCTGCTGGAGGACGACGTTCGCCTCGACCAACTCCTCAGCGCGGAGGGCGACGAGTTCTGGTACGAGTACGACTTCGGTGACGGCTGGGACCACAAGCTGACGGTCGAGGAAGTTCTCGAGGCGCCGCCGTCGACGGCGCACTGCACTGGCGGGCGGATGGCGTGCCCGCCCGAGGACTGTGGTGGCCTCGGCGGCTATGAGGAGCTGGCCACTTGGGTCCGCAGCGGGTACGACGACGCACTCCTCCCCGGCAACTTCGACGACGGCGCACACGCTCGCGACTGGCTGCCACTCGACTGGCACCCCGACCACTTCGACGTCGAGGAGACCAACGCCGCCCTCGCGATTGCGGTCGCCGAGCCTGTCGCGGTGACCGGGGAGTTAGCCGAGCTGGCTGAGCAGCTCGACCACCGGGCCATCCGCCTGCTGCGGGAGGTGCTGGGCCGTCCGCTCTCCCACGGGCCGACGGACGTCACCGAGGCCGAGGCCGCCCGGGTCGCCCGGACCTACCGAGTGTTCCTCGACGTCCTCGGCGACGGCGTCACGCTGACCGCCGCGGGCTACCTCCCGCCTGCCGTGGTTGAGCAGATCGCCGAGCGCACCGGCATCGCCGAATGGTGGATTGGCAAGGCCAACCGGGAGGACCTCACCTACCCCGTCGCCGACATCCGCACCACCGCGCGCGCCCTCGGGCTGGTCAGCGTCCGCAAGGGTCGCCTGAGCCCCACCGCCGCAGCCATCCGAAGTGGCCGTGACTCGCAGGCACTGTGGCGTCACATCGTCGGACGACTCCCCTTGGGCACCAAGGACGCCGAGCGCCAAGCGGGCTGGATGGCACTCGCCGTGGTCGGCAGCGGCGTACCGACCCAGGAGTGGCGCGGCGAGATCAGTGAGTTGCTCTTCGCGCTCGGGTGGCGAAGCGGGCACGACCGGTTCTCGCCTCCGCCCCCCAACAGCCCGACCCTCGATGTCCTCGAGCAACTCGCCGGTGCCTCGCGCATCCGCTGGCACGAGATCGCGGGCGTCGACCTCGCCGTCGCAACCACCGCCCGCGCGGCGATCCGACCGACCTGACCGCTGTCGGAGATCATCACTACCGGCGGAGTCACCCGGGTGAAGGAGAGCAGTGGAGATCGACGTGTCGGCCTGGACCGTCATCCGTGACGAGCCAGGCGGGCGCGACAAGAAAAAGCGGTGGATCGCGGAGGACGCCGACGCGCCGCGCGATCAACACTGGCTGTGGAAGTACCGCCAGACGACTGGCGACGGATCCGAAGCGGCATTGACGGACTGTGCCGAGGTGTTCACCTCGCGCCTCGCCGCCGCGATCCACCTACCCGCGGCGGAGTGCAGGTTCGCGATCCTCGATGGCGAACCCGGGCTGATCTCCCGCAACGTCACGCCCCAGGGCTTCAACCTGAACACCGGCACGACCTATCTGCCCGAGGTGGAGGGCTACCAACGTCGGCCATCCGCCGGGTCCGATTCCGATGGTGGTCGCATGGGACTCGACGAGGGCTACACGCTCGACTCCATGGAGCAGGTCCTCGAACACGTCGAGGCCCACCGGGGGTCAGTGATCTATCAGGGTTCGCTGTGTTCGCCGGCTACCTGGTCCTCGACGCCCTGGTCGGGAACGGCGACCGGCATCCGGGCAACTGGGCGATCCTGGAGCGTCAGAGCGACGGCGCACGCTTCCTCGCACCGACCTACGACCACGGCAGCGCGTTGGGCGCCGGACTGACAGACGACAACAGACGGGACAAGGATCCCGTGGCCTTCGCGCGGCAAGGGCGAGCGAATCCGTTCTCGCCACGAAAACGGCTGCTCGTGGACCTGGCGCTTGAGGCCGTTCGGCGCAGTGGTGCAGATCTCTGGGTGGCGCGGGTCGCCTCCTTGGACGGGGTCTCTATCCAGGAGACACTGGAAGCGCCTCAAGGGAGAATGTCGGAGGTGGGGTCTACCTTCATGGAGCAGGTGGTGCTCTTCATGGAGCAGGTGGTGCTCGAGAACCAGAGGAGGTTGTGCCATGGCGACGCTGCTGAAGACTGACGAGCTCCTTGTCAGTCGGCAGGACCCCGAAACCCGTCGCTACAGCCGCGTCGGCGTCTTGAGCCACGAGGGGCACGCCTTCCGCTTCGAGTACGACGACGACGTGCGGAGAGCTCTACCGGGACTTCCGCTCGGGCGAGTGCACGAGAGCGAGTCACTCTTCCCGATCTTTGCTGAGCGGGTCATGGACCCTCACCGGCCCGAGCGGGCCGAAACGCTGGAGCGGCTGGGCTTGGACGCCGAGGCCGAGCCGCTTGAAGTGCTCGCGGTGTCGGGCGGGGGTCGCACCGGCGACACCTACGAGTTGACTCCACTGCCCCAACCGGGACCTGTCAGCCTGCCGTTCCTTGTTCACGGCATCCGACACCTGACGTCTGGGGAGCGCGCCGCAATCGACGGCCTGAAGCCAGGCGATCGTCTGGAACTGCGTTGCGAGCCAGACAACGAGTTCAACGAGCGTGCCCTTCTGGTGAGGCAAACCGGTGACCGTCTGGGATATGTCCCGGACCCACTGCTCGACTATGTGCACCGGATCATGGAGCGCCCATTCGAGCTCGTAGTCGATCGGGTGAACCTACCCGAGGCGGGCATGCACATGCGTCTGCTCGTCCGCCTCACGGGCGAACTCGTGGCGTAGTCACCTTCGCCGCGCAGGGATCCGTAGTGAACGAGGCTGTGTCCGCGGCACGTGGTGCCGAAGGCCAGGTGCCTGATCGCATTCGCGGCTACTTGATACGGACTTGCCGCAGCGCATGCTATCTGCGACAAATCCGTGAAGGGATTCGGTGCCAGGGGTCGACGGTGTGCTGCGCTGCAGGCATCGGTCCGTGTGGTCTAGGCCTGCTGTGCCAGCCGGCCGCGGGTGCCGGGAGGGTCGACGACACCGTAGTGGCGGTCCTCTCTGCGGTCGCCGTAGCCGAACCAGCCCACCGCGGCGCCATCGGGTAGCGGGCCGCCGCCGGCCTCGCGCCGGCCACGGGCCTCCTGCGGCCCCAACTGCATCGAGCGACAGACACGCGCCTCACCGGGGAGGATGTCGAGGTCGGTCACCTCCTCGCCGGTGCGGCCACGCGCGCGCGAGGCGGCGGCGGTGCCTGCCGAGGGGCCCTGCCAGCGCGCCCAGAGCTCCCGCTCGGGCCAGGACAGCACCCGCCGGGCGGCTGCGACCCTGCGGCGGACGTTGCCCGGGCCGCCGCGACCTGCCGGCTGGGTGAGCGAATCGATCACGTGCAGGGCGACCGTGAACCCGATGCTCGGCCACGGTGTCGCTCACCAGCAGCCACAGCCGGCCACGTGGCGGAGCGGGAAGGCCCGCCTCACGTGCCTCGTCGACGGTTTCGGCGCACTGATCGTCCGCCATCTCCTCCGTCCACGGCACGACCACCCTCCCGGTGTCGTTGGAGATAAGGCTGAACCTCGACAGCCGGTCCGGCAGCCAGCAGCGGTGCCCGGCCGGCCACACCGCGGGCAGGAACAGCCAGTACGGCGCATCCGGAGCTGGGCGCCACCCGCGGACGGCGAGCCGCTGCACCTCCGGCAGCTCACTCGGGGCGGGGAACGCCCACCGCTCGCCCGGTTCGAGGCGCAGCGTTCCGCCCCCGGTCGTTAGATCAGCAAGAGCAGCCAGCCGCGGCGGCAGTGGAGGCGGCGCTTCCTTGCACCACCGGTGGCAGGTCGCTGCCCCACGGATCCTCGTCCATGGCCGTCACAGTGCCAGACCTGCCGCCGCGAAGGCAGCAAAATCCTTGATGAGGAGAGCGCCCGCACGACCATCCATGCTTTCCCTGTCGGCGGCAGTTGAGGACGTTCCTCGCACTGCCTGTGCGCCTTCGACTGACGTGGATCAGTCCTCGTCATCGACTTCGATGACCTCGTAGTCGATCTCATCGTCGGGGTCGGGGTAGTCACCTGGGTTGTGCATGTGCAGGACCGTCGCCCCTGGCTGTAGTCGCTGCACATCTGCTGGCCGTGCTGCTCTGCCTCGGCCTCCGTCTCGAAAACCTCGTCGCTCTGCTCGCGAGTGCCGTCCGACCCGATCGTCACGACCTTGCAAGCAAGCATTGAGGGAGGTCGTGCAGACTCCACTTCAGATGCTCGTGCACCCGAGTCGATTGCCGTCCGCACCACCCCACGTACGACGTCTCGCTCCGGGCGAGTCTGATCGATGTCAACTCGAGTTCACACCCTCGATATCGGCAAGCATGAGTGCCGCTTTGCCCAAGCCGCGTACGTCTCGCCGATCTTGTCGGCCAGCGGCTTGTCGCGGTCGAGGGTGGCGTGTTGATAGATGGCCTTCGCTGCCTGGGATGCATGGTCGGCGCGGGCTCGGAGCTCCGCGACGCGGCACCGCCCTGACCTGCGCGGGTCAGGGCGGCGTGGCGCAGGTGGTGGATCGTCAGCTCCGGGCGCCCGGCAGGCTGACCACTGACATTGCCGACAATGGGCACGGATGATGGTGCGAGCAACGTGGCGCTCGCTCGGTCTGGGTCCGGCCGGGCCCACCGGTCGATCCGACGACGAAGGCCCTTGCCCGCACCACGCGGACAGGGGCCTTCGCTCGGTGGGCGTCAGGCGCCCGCGGGCTTGTCCTCCGCGGCGTCGTCTGCCGCGTCGGCGACCTTGTCGGCTGCGGCCTCGACGGTCCCGATCGCCCGATCGGTCGTGTCCTTGGCGCCGTCGGCGGCCTTGTCGACCGTGCGTTTCGTCGCCTGGGCCGTCTTCTCGGCGGCGCTCTTCGCGGCTCCGGCGGCCTTGTCGACCGTGCGTTTCGTCGCCTGGGCCGTCTTCTCGGCGGCACCCTTGGCAGCGTCCGCAGCCTTGCCGGCCTTCTCGGTGACCTTGGCCCCTGCGGTGGCGGTGGCGTCGGCGACCTTCTCGGCAGTGGCCGGAGTGGGCGCGGCCGGCGAGGTCACCGTGGTGTCCTCCCAGTACTCCTCGGCCCACGGGTCGTCCACGGGCTGGGTGCGCCGCCACAAGAGGTAGCCGGCACCCGCCGCGGCGGTGCCGACGAGGATCCAGCCGCAGGTCTTCGCGATGCCACGGCTCCCCTTCGGCTGCCCGGTCAGCGCCGTGCGGGCGGCCTTGCCGGCCTTGTCCGCCTTGGCGCTCAAGCTCTCGTTGCCCGCGGCGGCGGCGGCAGCATCGTGCATCGCCTTCTGCACACGCGGCAGGTAGTCGTCGACGATCTTGTCGTGGGCAGTGTCCACCGCGGGCCGGACGCGCTCGGCGGCGGCCTCGACCTTGGGGGCGGCGGACTTCACCGTCTCGTGCCATGCCTTCTCGGCGCGCGGCGCGGCCCACGCCGCGGCGGCCTCGAGGCGGGGGGTGGCCCACTCCTTGCCCTGGTCCGCCAGGTGCGCCGCCTGCCGGCCGGCAGCGCCGGCCTGCTCGCCGAGCTTGACGCCCAGCTCGGCGGCCTGCTCACGCACCCGCTCGACGTCGATCTCGGTCACCTTTGCCCTGCCCTTGCGCGACATCTGCTCTCCCCGCTCTCATTCCGCGAACGTGCTGGTGCGCGCCTGGACGGCGCAACACCTTCCCACCCCATCTTGCACGCTTTCCCGGCGCTGTGCCTGGTCTCGAGGTCAACCACCCGCCCGGGGATCGCCCCGGTCAGGGGGCGATCAGGGGCGCATCGGCGGGTCCGTCTCGATCTCGACACGGACGGGAGGTGTGCCGAAGTCCCGGGTGGCGTGCGAGGATCGGGGCATGGAAGCGATCCTGCACACCACCGCCGGCGACATCACGGTCGAGCTCTACCCGAACCACGCGCCGAAGACGGTCAAGAACTTCACCGAGCTCGCCACCGGCAAGCGCGCCTGGACCGATCCCGCCACGAGCGCGGAGACCACCCGGCCTCTCTACGACGGCGTGATCTTCCACCGCGTCATCCCCAACTTCATGATCCAGGGCGGGGACCCGCTCGGCAACGGCACCGGTGGCCCCGGCTACGCCTTCGACGACGAGATCCACCCCGAGCTCGACTTCACCGCGCCCTATGTCCTCGCGATGGCCAACGCTGGTACCCGCATGGGCAAGGGCACCAACGGCTCCCAGTTCTTCATCACCACCGGGCCCACCAGCTGGCTCCAGGGCAAGCACACGATCTTCGGCAAGGTCGTCGACGCCGCCTCCCGCGCCGTCGTCGACACCATCAACACGACGGCCACCGGCCGGAACGACCGGCCCCTCGAGGACATCACGATCACCTCGGTGACCGTGACCGAGTAGCAGCACCCCGAGAGCATGAGCGAGCAGAGCCCGGGGCAGACCGGCACCGCAGAGGTGCCGGTCTGCCCCCGCCACCCCAGCGTGGTCTCCTACGTGCGCTGCCAGCGGTGCGGCCGCCCGACCTGCGCGCAGTGCCAGCGACCCGCCGCGGTCGGCATCCAATGCGTGGACTGCGTGCGGGAGGCCCAGGCGCGCGTCCCGGTCGCCCGCACGGTGTTCGGCGCCCGGGCCCACGGGGGACGCCCGGTCGTCACGCTCACCCTCGTCGGGATCAGCGTGGCCGTCTACCTCCTCCAGCGCGTCCTCGGCGGCGCGTTGATCGGGCCCCTCGTGTTCGTCCCCGCCCTGGCGTGGGCAGACCCGTACCGCTTCCTCACCTCGGCGTTCCTCCACGGCGGTGTCCTCCACCTCGCGCTGAACATGTACGCCCTGTGGATCATCGGCTCCGTGATCGAGCCGGCGCTCGGACGCTGGCGATTCGCCGCGATCTACTTCCTCTCCGCGATCGGCGGCTCGGTGGCGGTGCTGCTGCTGGCCGGACCGGCGGAGTTCTCCACCCCGGTGGTCGGCGCGTCGGGCGCCGTCTTCGGACTGTTCGCCGCCGTGTTCTTCGTCCTGCGCCACCTCGGCCGGGACGCCACCCAGATCCTCGTGCTGATCGCCATCAACTTCGGGCTCGGGTTCGTCGTCTCGGGCATCTCGTGGCAGTCCCACCTGGGCGGGGCGCTCACCGGAGCCCTGCTCGCCGCCGCGTACGTCTACGCCCCGAAGGAGCACCGGACCGTGGTCGGCGTCCTCGCCACCGTGGTGGTCGCGCTGCTTCTCGTGGTCCTCGCCTTCGCCCGGTACAGCGCGCTGGGACTCTGAGCCTCGCGGGTGACCCCACGCCCTCCCGGCCGCACCCTCCGCGCCCGCCCGTGCCCGGCGTGGATCACCGATGATGTCTCCCCGGCCGACGAATGACACCGGTGCAGTTCTTCACAGCGGTGTGCACATCTGTGGACAGACCGACACCGGTCATCCACAGGTTTGTTCACACATGGGGATAGTGACAGCCGTGTAAGTTTCCCCAGGCTCATGCACAGCGGTGGAAAGACGCCGATGGTCCGGTCCCCAGATCTGTCCCCAGCTGGGGACAACCAGCGCGGCGCGTTGTCCTCAGGATGGGGATGGCGCACGACCCCTGGGAATTTCCCGGGACGAGGCGTGCCGACGAAGGCCCCGAGCCTGAGCTCGGGGCCTTCGAGGTCGTTCGCGCGGCGGCGTGGGTCAGCGCCACCGCAACGTCATGAAGAAGCCGGCGATCATCACGACGAACCCGATGGCCAGGTTCCAGTTACCCAGGCCCGGCACCGGCAGGTCGCCCTTGAACAGGTACGTCAGCACCACGCTCAGCAGGCCGGCCACCATGAGGGTCACCATCACCGGCGCCCACCAGGTCGGGCTCGGCTTCGGGGCAGCGGGCTGCCGCGCTGCCGCTTCGGACCCGGAGCTGGTGACTTTCTTGCGCTTCTTCGACTCGGGCATCGTGACTCTCTTTCGGAGGCGGCCGCGGAGGGCGGCGTACTGTCGTGCCAGGACCGGGCCTGGCGGCGCGGGACGGACGCCCGCGAGGGTGCCGGCCCCTAGCGTATCGTCGGTGTCAGCGCACCGGTGGAGGAGGCCCATGAACGACGCCGTACCCCAGGAGCCCACCCGTCCCTCGGCAGGGCACCGCCGCTCGGGGGCGATCACGACCGGCATCGTCGCCCTGCTCGCCGGGCTGCTCTTCGCCACGAACGCGCAGGTGTTCGCCGGCGACGGTGACCGGCACCCGCAGAATCTGGAGGAGTTGGCCCGCGCGAAGACGGACCGGCTGGACGAGCTCGAGGCGGCGAATGCTGCCCTGCGGGAGGCGATCCAGCCCTACCTCGACGAGGAACCGGGCGACCCGCAGGGCGAGGCCGTGAACGTGCTCGCCGCGCAGGCCGCCGGTGCGGCGCCCGTCTCGGGACCGGTGCTCGAGGTGACCCTGTGGGACGCTCCGCAGGTGACGGACGGGCTGGGCGCCGAGCTGCCCCCGGACGCGCTCGTCGTGCACCAGCAGGACATCGAGGCCGTGATGAACGCGTTGTGGGCCGGTGGCGCGGAGGCGATGGCGGTCCAGGGCCAGCGGGTCATCTCCACCTCGGGCGTGCGGTGCGTGGGCAACGTGCTCTACATCCACGGCCGGACCTACTCCCCGCCCTACACGATCGCCGCCATCGGGAACCCGGACCGGTTGGAGCGCGCCCTGCTCGCCGCACCGGGTGTGCAGACCTACCTGGAGTACGTCGACGCCGTCGGGCTCGGCTGGTCCGTGCAGGACGTGCCCAGGGGCGAGCTGCCGGCGTACGCGGGCTCGCTGACCCTGCAGTACGCGCAGGTGCTCGATCCTGCCGTGTGAGGGATTCGGCGGGGCGGGCACCCAGCGGCCCGGTGACCGCGCCGCGTGAACGGACGCTCGACCGTCCGCCGGGTGGGCGGGGCACAATGGACCGATGACGGCACGCAGGATCCTCGTGGTCGACAACTACGACAGCTTCGTCTACACCATCGTCGGCTACCTTCAGCAGCTCGGTAGCGAGACGGTCGTGGCGCGCAACGATGCTGTCCCCGACCTGGACGGCTTCGACGGCGTGCTGGTGTCCCCTGGCCCGGGCACCCCGCAGGAGGCCGGGGCCGCACTCGAGGTGATCGAGGCCTGCGCGGAGCGCGAGCTGCCCATGCTGGGCGTGTGCCTCGGCCACCAGGCACTCGGCCAGGTGTTCGGCGCCGTCGTCACGCACGCCCCCGAGCTCATGCACGGCAAGACCTCCCTCGTCCGCCACGACGGCACCGGCGTCTTCGACGGCCTCCCCAGCCCGTTCACGGCCACCCGCTACCACTCGCTCGCCGTCGTTCGGGACACGGTGCCGGACGTGCTGGAGATCACCGGCGAGACGGCGAACGGGATCGTCATGGGCCTGCGGCACCGGACGCTGCCCCTGCACGGGGTCCAGTTCCACCCCGAGTCCGTGCTCACCGAGGGCGGGTACCGCCTGCTGGCCAACTGGCTCGCCGTCGCGGGTGACGACGACGCCGTCGCCACGTCCGAGGGCCTCGTCCCGCTCGTGCGGTAGCTGCGTGCGGCTCCAGCCGGGGTCGTCGACCTCCTCCCGAGGAGAGCGCGCCGGTGCCGTGGTGGCGGGCTATGGCGTGGGCGTTGGTGATGCGGTCGGCG
Organism: Georgenia sp.; assembly: GCF_054605595.1. Taxonomy (NCBI): domain Bacteria; kingdom Bacillati; phylum Actinomycetota; class Actinomycetes; order Allobogoriellales; family Allobogoriellaceae; genus Georgenia; species Georgenia sp. The sequence goes on from NZ_JBTSDU010000007.1 coordinate 37,491, forward strand.
TCGTCGTCGGGGCCGGGGTCGGCTCGGTCGGGGTGGGCGCCGGCGTCGTCGGCTCCGGCTCGGGCACCGCGGTGGCCACGAGCAGGGTGATCGTCGAACCACGCTCGACGATCCCTTCGGGGCGCGACTGCTCGAGCACCGTACCGGGGTCGAAGTCACCGGACTCCTGGGTCCTGATGACCGCGACGAGGTCCCGGTCCCGCAGGATCTGGGTGGCGGTCTCCTGAGTCTCCCCGACCAGGTCGGGCAGGTCGGCGTTCGGGCTCGCGATGACGATGCTCACCGGCGTGCCCGGGGCGACCGACGCGTTCGCCGCCGGATCCGTGCGGATGACGTCGCCGATGTCCACGGAGGCGTTCGCGTTCTCCTCGGTGACCCGCCCCACGGTGAGGTCGGCATCCTCGATGGCGGCGGCGGCTTCCTCCTGCGTCCGGCCGGTCACATCCGGGACGTTGACGTTCGGAATCTCCGGCGGGCCGGCGGAGAACGCGACCTGCACCGTGGTGCCCGGGTCGACCATCTTGCCGACGGCGGGGTCGGACTGGACGAAGAGACCGGCCGGGACCGTCTCGGACGGGACCGGGTCCACGATGCTCGCCGCGAGATCCACCGCCTTGAGCGCGGCGTTCACCTGCACCTGGTCCATGCCCGCCATCGCGGGCACGGCCACCTGCGTCGGCGGCGGGGGTTCGGACGGGTTCATCGCCAGGTAGACGATCCCGGCGGCGGCCGCGATGCCGACCAGTGCGAGCAGCCACACCCACCAGTGCGAGCGGCGCGGTTCGTCCTCGTCCTCGGCCGCCGGTGCGCCGAACGTCGCCGGGCCCGGTGAGCTCATGCGGGTCGCCGCGGCGGGCAGGGTCGACATCGCGGCGGTGGCCGGCTCGGCCACCATCGTCCCCGCCATGCCCCAGGCCGCCGCCGCGGGTGCCGCCACGTGCCCGCCGCGCACAGCGGCCAGCAGGTCCGCACGCATGTGGGCGGCATCGGCGTAGCGGTCCTCACGGTCCTTCGCCAGCGCCTCGAGCACGACGCGGTCGAGGACCTCGGGGATGTCCGGAGTCACGGCCGACGGCGTGCGTGGCACCTCACGCACGTGCTGGTAGGCGACGGCGACCGCGGAGTCGCCCGAGAACGGCGGCTGCCCAGTGAGGAGCTCGTACAGGAGGCAGCCGGTGGAGTACAGGTCGGACCGGGCGTCGACGACCTCGCCGCGTGCCTGCTCCGGTGAGAGGTACTGCGCGGTGCCGACGACGGCGTGCGTCTGCGTCATCGTCGCGGCCGAGTCCGTCATGGCCCGGGCGATGCCGAAGTCCATGACCTTCACCTGGCCGGTGGGGGTGAGCATGATGTTCCCGGGCTTGATGTCCCGGTGGACGATTCCCTCCCGGTGGGAGTACTCCAGTGCCGAGAGCACGCCGACGACGATGTCGACCGCCTCGTCGATCGGCACCGGGTCCCCGCCGGAGAGCAGCGCGCGGACGGTGTGGCCCTCGACGTACTCCATGACGATGAACGGGACGGTGCGCGGCTGGCCGTTCGAGCCGACCATCTGTTCCTCGCCCGTGTCGTACACGGCGACGATCGAGGGGTGGTTGAGCGCGGCCGCGGACTGGGCCTCGCGGCGGAACCGGGCCTGGAACGTGGGGTCCCGCGCGAGATCCGAGCGCAGCACCTTGATGGCCACGGTCCGGGAGAGCCGGTTGTCGTAGCCGATGTGCACCTCGGCCATGCCACCGCGGCCGATGAGCTCGCCGACCTCGTAGCGGCCGGCAAGAACGCGCGGGATCTCGTCCACCACTAGTCGTCCTTCACAGTTGTCGCGGAATGGGAAGCCGGTTCACGGCCCATGGAGGAGGTGTCGGCGCCCCTCAGAGTACCCAGGACCGCGACGGGGGCGGGACGCTCGCGCGAGCGCGGCGGATAGCTCGGCGGCACGGCGGCGGCGGCGGAGGTCCGGGCGAGCTCGGGCCCTGACGCGCCGGGCCCGGGCGCGAGCTGCACGATGGCGATGCCGGCCCCCGGCATGGGGATCTGCACCCCCAGGTCGGCGGCAGCGGCGGCCAGCTCGCGTGCGCACACCAGGGCGTTCGCGGGGCGGTGGGCCGGGTCCTTGGCGAGCATGCGCTCCACTACGTCGCGCACGGGGGCCGGGACCACGTCCGGCAGGGGCGGCAGGGGCGTGCGCACATGCGCGAACGCGATGTCCACCTGCGTCTGCCCCGTGTACGGCCGGTGCCCCACGAGGGACTCGTACGCGACGATCCCGAGCGCGTACAGGTCACCGGCGGCGGTGGCGGCCCGCCCCAGGGCCTGCTCCGGCGCCAGGTACTGGGCCGTGCCCATGACCATCCCTGCGGAGGTCATCGGTGCCTGGTCGGCCCCGAGCGAGATGCCGAAGTCGGTGAGCTTGAGCCGGCCGTCCGGGGTGATCATCATGTTGGCGGGCTTGACGTCCCGGTGCACGACGCCGGAGCAGTGCACCGCGTGCAGCCCCCGGCACGCCTGCACCAGCAGGCCGAGGAGCTCGGCCACCGGGAGGGTGCGCTCGCGCTCGAGGCGCTGCGCGAGCGTCGCGCCCGGGACGAGCTCCATGACCAGGTACCCCGAACGTGCCTGCTCGCCGTGGTCGAGCAGCGAGGCGAGGTTGGGGTGCCGCAGACCGGCGGAGTTGCGGGCCTCGGCCCGCAGCCGGCGCAGGAACTGCTCGTCGCCGACCAGCTCGGCCCGGAGGACCTTCGCGGCCACCCGGCGGCCCAGCCGCCGGTCGCGCGCCTGCCACACCTCACCCATGCCACCGATCGCGATGCGCTCGAGCAGCTGGTACCGCCCACCGAGCACCAGCCCCGCCCGGGGGCGCATCGCGTCCTGCGGCTGGGTCATGAGCCCAGCACCGCCCGCATGACCTCTCGAGCGATCGGGGCGGCCGTCGTGGCGCCCGACGCGCCGGCGCCCTCACGTCCGCCGTTCTCGACGACGACGGCGACGGCGACCTCGGGCCGGTCCGCGGTGGCACCGGCGAACCCGATGAACCAGGCGTGCGGGGCGATGCCGGCCCCGATCTCGGCCGTGCCCGTCTTTCCGGCCACGGTGACGCCGTCGATCTGCGCGCCCCGGCCGGTGCCCGTGGCGACGACCTCGCGCATCATCCGGGTGAGTTCGGCCGCCGTGGCCGGCGAGACGGACTCCCGTAGCTCGGTCGGCTTCGTCGTGGACACGACCTCCAGGTCGGCCGTGAGCTCGCGGGCCACGAGGTAGGGCTGCATCTGCACGCCGTCGTTGGCGATGGCGGCGGCGACCATCGCCATCTGCAGGGGGGTGACGCGGACGCTGGCCTGGCCGATGCCCGCCATGGCGAGCTCCGCGGCGCTCGCCGTCCGGGGGAAGCGCGCCGGGGTGGCGGCGAGCGGCACCGCGAGCTCGGCCCCGAACCCGAAGGCCTCCGCCTGTGCGCGCAGCGCCTCGTCCCCGAGGTCCATGGCGATCTGCGCGAAGGGCGTGTTGCAGGACTGCCGCACCGCTTCGATGAGTGGGACCTGCCCGGAGCCGTCGCCGCACACCAGGCCGCCGGGGTTGTTGACCACCTGGGTCGACTGGGGCAGCTGCAGCTCCGTGGGTGCCGAGATCATGGTGTCCGCGGTGGTACCGCCCGCCTCGAGCAGCGCCGCCGCGGTGATCACCTTGAACGTCGAGCCCGGCGCGTACTGATCGCCGGCGATCGCCCGGTTCACCAGTGGCCGGCCCGGGTCCGCCTCCAGGGCGTCGAGCGCCGCCTGCGCGTCCGGCCGGGAGTGGGTGGCGAGGGCGTTGGGGTCGAACGTCGGGGTGGAGACCATCGCGAGGATCTCACCCGTGTCCGGGACCAGGGCGACGACGGCGCCGCGCTGGTCCCCGAGCCCGTCGCGCGCCGCGCGCTGGGCGGCCGGGTCCAGCGTCAGCTCGACGGCGCCGCCCTGGGGTTGGTTGCCGGTGAAGAGTGTCTGGATGCGCTGGAGCAGCAGCGAGCTGGACGTGCCGTTGAGGACGTCGTTGGTGGCCAGCTCGAGCCCGGTGATGGAGTTGAACGCGGTGGAGAAGTAGCCGGTGGTGTGCCCGTAGAGGGGGCCGTCGGCGTAGCCGCGCTGGTAGGCGTAGACGTCGTCGACCGGGGTGGAGGAGGCGATCGCCTCCCCGGCGACGACGATGGGCCCGCGGTCGCGGCCGTACTCGCGGTAGATGGTGCGGACGTTGCGGCCGTCCGCGTTGAGCGAGCCTGCCTGGAAGAACTGGACGGACGTCGCGCTGATCATGAGGGCGATGAACATGAGGGTGGCGATGGTCGCCAGGTGCCGGATCTGGGTGTTCACGACAGCCTCACCACCTCGGTGACGGAGTCGTCGCTCTGGGGCGGCGGGGGCGCGTCGTCGCCGGTGCCGTCGCCGGGAAGGTCCGGGACGTCGTCGGGCACGATCCCGGGTGCGGGCGGCGCGGGGCGGCGGGCGGCGTCGGAGATGCGCAGCAGCAGGGCGAGGATGATCCAGTTCGACACCAGCGAGGACCCACCGAGCGCCAGGAACGGCAGCGTCAGGCCGGTCAGGGGGATGAGCCGCGTGACGCCGCCGACCACCACGAAGCACTGGAACGCGATGACGAACGCGAGCCCCGAGGCGAGCAGCTTGCCGAATCCGTCGCGCACGCCGATCGCGGCACGCATGCCGCGCTGGGCGAGGACGAGGTACAGGGCGAGGATGGCCAGCAGCCCCGTCAGGCCGAGCTCCTCGCCGAGCGAGGCGACGATGAAGTCGGAGTTGGCATAGGGGACGAGCTGGGGGTTGCCCTGGCCCCAGCCGGTGCCGGTGAGCCCCCCGGACGCCATCCCGAACAGGCCCTGGACCACCTGGAAGGAGCCGCCGGGGCTCCGGTTGTACACCGCCGGGTCGAGCGCGTTCAGCCACACGTCGAACCGGGCGCCCACGTGGGGGAACAGCGCCGCGGCGGCGGCGGCGCCGCCGGCGAAGAGCACCAGCCCCAGGACGATCCAGCTCAGCCGCTCGGTCGCGACGTAGAGCATCGCGACGAAGAGGCCGAAGAAGAGCAGCGATGTCCCCAGGTCGCGCTGGAGGACCAGGACCGCGAGCGAGACCGCCCACGCGAGCAGGATCGGGCCGAGGTCGCGGGCCCGGGGGAGCTGTAGGCCCAGCACCTTCGGCCCGGCCAGGGCGAGGTTGTCCCGGCTGGAGACGAGGTAGCCGGCGAAGAAGACCGCCAGCAGGATCTTCGCGAGCTCGGCCGGCTGGAAGGACAGCGAGCCGACGCCGATCCAGATCTGGGCGCCGTTGATGGTCTTGCCCAGGCCCGGGACGAGCGGCAGCAGCATGAGCGCGAGCCCGGCGATCATGGCGGTGTAAGTGTAGCGCCGCAGGTAGCGGTGGTCCCGGAGCAGCCAGAGCACGAGCACGGCGCCCGTCACCCCGAGCAGGGTCCACAGCAGCTGCCGGTCGGCGTTGGGCGAGCCCGCCACGCCCTCGGCGAGGTCGATCCGGTAGATCATCGTCAGGCCGATGCCGTTGAGCGCGACCACCACGGGCAGCATCACCGGGTCCGCGTACGGCGCGCGCCACCGGATGAGCAGGTGGGCGACGAGCGCCAGCACGGCGAGGGTGCCGCCGCGCACGAGCAGGTTCTCGGGCAGCTTGCCCGAGGTGGCCAGCGCGACCTGGGCGTAGGAGAACACAGCCAGGCCGAGGGCGAGGACGAGGAGCCCGAGCTCGGAACCCCGCCCGGTGCGGGCCCGCTCCTGGGTGACGATCGCCATCAGGCCGCTCCCGCCGTCGGGGTGGCGGACGGCGCCGGGGCGGGTGCGGTGGGGGTCGCGCCGGCGGACGGTGCGGGGTCGGGTGCCGGGTCCGTGGTGGGAGCCGGCGCCGGCCCGGGCTCGGCCAGGCCGGTCTCGCGCAGGTTCTCGACGACGGCCTCCGCGCCCGCGAGCGACCCCCGCGTGATCGGGGACTCCAGCCGGGCCTGGGCCACCGAGGTGAGTCGGTCCAGGCGCAGGTCGGTGCGTTCGTGCAGCCGGGCGAGGCGCAGCGAGCCGATCTCCTGGGGGATGCCACGGTAGATCGCGACGTTGTCCCCGTAGGGCGAGACGAAGTACTGCGTCTGCGTCCAGGAGTAGCCCGCCCACCCGGCGGCGCCGAGCGCGGCGAGCACCAGGATGAGGGCGACCACGCCACCGACCCAGCGGCGGGCGCGAGAGGGGCCGGGCCCGTCGTCGACGGCGTCGGCCGGGGAGACCGCCTGGACCATGGCGGCGGCGCGGGCCGCGGGGCCCTTACCACCCCGGGAGGCGCGGAGGCGGTCCGTGGCCGCAGCACCGACCACCTGCGGCGTCTGGTCCGGCACGGGGGCGTCGCCGGGGAGCATGTCGGCGATGACGCAGGTGACGTTGTCAGGGCCGCCGGCCCGCAGCGCGAGGGAGATCAGCTCCTCGGCGCAGGCGCCCGGGTCCTCGATCTGGCGCAGCGTGTCCGCGATGGTCTCGTCCGAGACGACACCGAAGAGCCCGTCGGAGCCGAGGAGCCACCGGTCCCCGGGCACCGCCGTGCGCAGGGACTCGTCCAGCTGGACCTCGCCCTCGTTGTCGCCCAGGGCGCGCAGGATGACGTTGCGCTGCGGGTGCCGCTCGGCCTGCTCGGGGGTGAGCCGGCCGGTGGAGACCAGGAACTGGACGAACGTGTGGTCGGTGGTCACCTGCGTGAGCACGCCCGCACGCAGCAGGTACGCGCGGGAGTCGCCGATGTGGACCATGGCGAGCTTGTTGCGCGAGCGCAGGATGGCGATGCAGGTGGTGCCCAGGCCGGCGAGCTTCGGGTCGGCCTCCGAGCGTTCGACGAGCTCGAGGTGGGCCGCGCCGATGGCGTCGCGGAGCAGGTCGAGGAGGTCGTCGGCGCCGTGGGCGTCGTCGAGGACGGCGAGGTGCGCCACGGCGACCGAGGAGGCGATGTCACCGCCGGCGGGCCCGCCCATGCCGTCCGCGAGGACGAGCAGGTGGGGCCCCGCGTAGCCGGAGTCCTGGTTGGCGGCGCGCACGAGGCCGACGTCGGAGCGGGCGGCGAAGCGCGTCTGGATCGTCATGGCGTGGGCCCGCTCACCGGCGCAGCTCGATGAGGGTCTGACCGATCCGGACGGGGGTGCCGGCGGCGACGGGGACGGGGTCGGTGATGCGCTCGCCGGCGACGACGGTGCCGTTGGTGGAGCCGAGGTCCTCGATCCACCAGCCGTCCTCCTGGGGGAAGAAGCGGGCGTGCCGGTTGGAGGAGTAGTCGTCGTCGAGCACGAGCGTGCAGCTGGGCGAGCGACCGACCAGGATCGAGGAGGGGCCGAGCGGGATCGTGGTGCCGGCGAGCGGGCCCTGGGTCACGACGAGCCGGGTGGGCTGTGCCCGGGCGGCGCCACGAGGCGCGGCCTGCCCGGTGGCGCGGGTGCGCCGGGCGCGCCGCCCGGGCCCACGGGGGGTGACCCGGGTGCCGAAGATGTCCTTGCGCAGCACCGCGAGGGCGGCGATCACCAACAGCCACAGGAGCAGGAGGTACCCCCCGCGCAGCAGGGTCAGGACGAGCTCGCTCATGCCGCCCGGATCACCGGCCGTCGTCGGGGCGGCGGCCGTCGGGGTCCGCGCCGGTCCAGAACATGATCCGGGTACGGCCGGCCGTGATCGTGTTGCCGTCCACGAGGGTGGCGGCGTCGATCCGGTGGCCCTCGACGAACGTGCCGTTGGTGGAACCGAGGTCGGTGGCGATGACGCCGCCGGGGGTCACCCGGATCTCCAGGTGCCGGCGGGAGACGCCGCTGTCGTCGACGACGATGTCGGCCTCGCTGCCGCGGCCGATCACGGTGACCGGGCCGGTCAGGACGTAGCGCCGCCCGTCGATGTCGACGATCGGGTGCCGGGCCGAGGCGACGGCGGAGGTGGCGGGGGCGACGGCTCCGCGCCGGGTCGCGGAGCGGACGTGGAAGCGGCCGGTCGTCAGCGCGTCGTCCTGCTCGAAGGTGACGTCGACGGGGCCGACGAAGGAGTAGCTCTGGGAGGAGGCGTGCTCGGTCGCGGCGCCGGTCATCTCGTCCGCAAGGGCGTCGATGCCCCACTCCTCGACGTGGCCGAGGTCGGAGGCCGAGAGCTCGACGACGAACTCGTTCGGCACGACCGTGCGCTCGCGGGAGACGGCGGCGGCACGGTCGTCCATCTCGCGGCGCAGCGCCGAGGCGATCTCGACGGGCTTGACCTCACTGCGGAACGCCCTGGCGAAGGCGGAGCTGACGATGTGTTCGACGCCCTTCTCGAAGCGGTCGAGGACTCCCACGGTCCGCCTCCTTCGCATCGAGCCTCCGGCCGGCTCACGGCCGCTGCCGGGCGGGTCCCGGCACACCGGTGTCGGGTGCTGGGAGCATCCCGATGCTCCCGGCGCACGGTACCGGCCCCCAGATCCTAACGAGCGGACGGGGGAATCGGCGCATCCGACGTGCTGGCGCGTCCGCCCACGCCGATGCGGGCGGGGGCGGCGCAGGCGTGTGTGGGATCACGCGCGTGCCGGTCCGGAACGACGTCAGGGGCTGGGCCGTACATGCTAGTCTTGCCAGCGCTGTTCACAGCACGCGCGAGTGGCGGAATAGGCAGACGCGCACGGTTCAGGTCCGTGTGCCCGAAAGGGCGTGGGGGTTCAACTCCCCCCTCGCGCACGTGCACGAAATGGCCCCTGACCTGGGACAAGATTTTCCGGGTCGGGGGTCGTTCCGTCTGGGACGCACCCCGATCTCCAGTGAGCGTGTTGCGTGTGGGTGACGAAGGCCCTTGATCGGGAGCGTGTCTTCCGCGCTGTCTTCTTGGATGGGTGGCGGACATCTTCCTTCGAATCGGTCGAGGTAGTCGGCGGCGTTGAACACACACCCGGCGGTAGACCGTTCCGGTGCTTGTCGGGGGCCGATGGTGTGGAGTAGGACTGAGTCGTGTCGAAGGCGAGGCTCGATCATGCGCACGACGAAGCAGCTCAGCATCACTCTCCCGAACAACATGGCCGAGGCGCTCAAGGAGCGCGTCGCCTCCGGCGCGTACGCGAGCGAGAGCGAGGTCGTGCGCGAGGGCCTACGAGCGCTGTTCGCCCGTGACGAAGCTGTCGAGACCTGGCTGCGCACCGAGGTCGTCGCCGCCTACGACGAGTTGCGTGCCGATCCGTCACGGACGATGAGCGCCGACGAGATGCGCGCCCACCTCGCGGAGCGGCACAAGAGCCGACTCGCGGAAAGCGGCTCGTGACGCACAGCGTCGTCCACTCGCCCCGCGCGCAGCAGCAGCTCGCCGACCTCTACGTCTGGATCGCGGAGCAGTCCGGGTCTCCTGACCGGGCCCGGTACGGGGGTGGTGGCTCGTGCCGGTACGACCCTTCCAGGGTGGCGCGTGGGCGCTCGGAGATGGCGTGGTCAATCGGCGGCGAGGCCACCTCGGCCCACGCCCGGGCGGCCTGGGACTCGGGGTTCTGCTCACGGGTGCTCACCCGCGCGTAGCCGACGACGTTGCTCATCGCCCGACCCCCTGCCCCGGTGGTCCCGTAGCCTCGGCCGGGACGGTGCTCGCTGCGCGCCCGTGGCCCGCTCGATGGGCCATCGGGGCGTGGCTGGGTGGCGCAGGTCGCGGGCGTCGGGAACGACAGGCACGCACGCTCGGCTGTACGCCGTGCGGCGTCGCGCTCTGCCGGCAGGGTGGCCTTGGTGACGATCTGGTCGAACATCTCTCGCAGTGGCCCGAAGTCGCGTTGCCCGGATGCAGCTCGGCACGCCTGGTCGTTCGTCGACCCGTGCACGCCGCGCCGGTCGAGCTGCCAGCCCGCGTCACGAGCCACACGGTTCCAGAACACGTGCTGCGTCCTGCCGTTGCCCTCACGGAAGGGATGGACGTAGTTGACCTGGTCATCATGGTGCGCCAGGCGGTCGATGAAGCGAACGCGATCGAGCCCACGGAGGTTGCTGTCGGCGCGCAGCTCGTCGAGGTCTCCGGTCGCCTTCGACGGCTGGTCCATGAGTTGCAAGAGTCGGGCGAACGAAAGGTCGCCCTCGGCGTCATTGAGAGCGACCTTTCGTACGTGCGCTGACCTTGTTCCGCAGCAGTCCCGTCTCAGGATCGAGGTAGGGGTCGACGAACTCAGTCGAGGCCATAGCGGGCGCGGGCGCGAGCCACCAGTTCGTCGAAGTGTCGCGGCCTCACCCGGCCAGCGGGCAGCCCCGACAGCCGAGTGGCACCGGGCCGGGGCTGACGGCCGGGCAGGTGCCGGTGCAACCCGGATCAGCCACCAGCCCCAGGCGCCGGTAGTGCTCCACCATCACCTCGACGAGCGCGCGGTCCTGGCCGGTCCGCATGCTCGCGGCCCGGGGGCTCGCGCCGTCGCGCAGGGCGGCCAGGACATCGCCGCGCCCCCTCCCGGCCGGCCGCAGCGCGCTCACCACAGCAGCCGCCCGATCTGGAAGGTCGCCACGGCGGCGGACCAGGCGAGGGTGAGCTGGACGGCCAGGGCCGCACCGGTCAGCCGTGCACCGATGAGGCGTCGCTGCTCGGCGAGCGTCGCCAGGCACGGTGTGTAGGCCAGGACGAACACCATGAACGCCAGGGCCGCCGCCTCGCCGTGCCCCCCCGAGGACGTCTCGAACGCCTCGCGGATCCGCTCGGTGAGGGCCCCGCCCGCGGCGGGGTCGTCGGGCTCGGAAACGGCGAAGGTCTGCGCGAAGGAGCCGACCACGACCTCCTTGGCCACGAACCCCGTCAGCAGGGCGGCCGAGGCGCGCCAGTCGTCGAAGCCGGCGGGGGCGAACACCGGTGCGATGGCCTCGGCGGTGGCGCCGTACACGCTGTCGGTCACCGGAACCTCGCCGACGGCGTACCCACCGGTCACCGGCACCGCCAGCAGCACCCACACGATGGTCAGCGCGGCGACGATCACCTTGCCGGCCTTGGTCACGAAACCCTTCAGCCGCCGCCAGGTGTCGACCGCCAGCGCGCCCAGCTGCGGGCGCTGGTAGGCCGGGAGCACGATCACGAGCGGGTGGTCCGCCCCGCCGTCGCCCACGAACCGACGCAGCAGCCGCCCCGCGGCGGCGACCAGGACGACCGAGAGGAGGTACATCGCGAAGATGACGGTGCCGGCGTGGTCGGGGAAGAACGCGCCCGCGAGCAGGATGTAGACGGTCAGGCGGGCGGCGCAGGAGGTGTACGGCACCAGCAGCGTGGTGATGAGCCGCTGGCGGGCATCGGGCAGGGTCCGGGTGGCAGCCAGGGCCGGCACGTTGCAACCGAACCCGACGACGAGCGGCAGCACTGCGCGTCCGTCCAGTCCCAGGCGTCGCATGGCCCGGTCCGCGACGATCGCGGCGCGGGCGAGGTATCCGGAGTCCTCCAGCAGGCTGATGGCCAGGAACATCAGCGCCATCAGCGGGACGAAGGACAGCACGGTGCCCACCCCGGCGAGCAGCCCGCCCACGATCAGCCCCTCGAGCCAGCCACCGCCGGTGCCGACGGCGTCGAGCAGCCAGGTGGCCGCGCCGGCGAGCGGCCCGGACACGAGGCGCTCGGCCCAGTCCATCAGTGGCGCGGCGACCGCCGTCGCGAGCTGGAAGAGGATCCAGACGACGGCGAGCAGGATCGGGACGCCGGCCACCCGGTGCAGGAGCACCCGGTCGATCCGGTCGGAGACGGTAGGGCGCGGCTCGGGCTGGGCGGGGCCGGCCTCGTCGAGGACGTCCTGCGCCCAGTCGAACAGGCGCTGGGACCGGGTGAGCTGGGCGTCCAGGGGCACGTCGGCGGCGGTCGACCTGGGTCCGGGGCAGGCGGGCCCGACCGCTGCGGGGCGGCACCGGCCGGTGGCGCACCGGCACGGGGCGTACCCGGGCGCGGCCGGGTCCGGGTCGAGGCCGCGTACGTGCGACGGCGCAGCGAGCGCGCGCTGCACCGTGTCGGTCAGCGCAGCGAGGCCGTCCCGACGCCGGGGGTCGGTGGGCACGACCGGGACGCCCAGCGTCGCCGCCAGCCGGGCGGGATCCACCGGGGCGCCGCCCGCGGCCGCCACGTCGCACATCGTCAGGGCGGCCACCACGGGCCGGCCCGCCTGGGCGACCTGGCCGAGCAGGTACAGCGACCGGGCCAGGGCGGTGGCGTCGAGCAGGACGACGACGAGGGCCGGCCCGCCCTCGTGCGCGACGCCGTCGGCGAGCGCGTCGACGGCGACCTGCTCGTCGGGCGAGCGCGCGAGCAGGGAGTAGGTGCCGGGCACGTCGAGCAGGCGCACGGCGGCGCCGGCCCACCGGCCCTGGTGGACCTCCACCGTGGTGCCCGGGGCGTTGCGCACCTCCTGCTGGGCGCCCGTGAGCGCGTTGTAGAGGGTCGACTTGCCCACGTTCGGGTTGCCCATCAGCAGCACGGCCGGCGCCGCGCCGACGGTCTCGGTCGCGACGGCGCCGGGCGACGGCGTGTGGCAGCTCATCGCATCGGCCCCGGGGCCGCCTCGATGCGCACCCGCCGGGCGGTGGCGGCGTCCAGGCCCACCCGGGCGGCCCCGGTGGCGACGACGACGCCGCCGAACGCGGCGAGCTGCGTGACCCGCACGAGCGCCCCCGGCCGGAGCCCCATCTCCTCGATACGCAGCCGGGAGTGCTCGGCGATGTCCACGCCGAGCACCCGGACCGACGCGCCGCGCCGACAGTCGGAAAGCTTCACGCTCAGTAGATTAGGCTTGCCTCACCTTGCCAACGGCGGACCTACGTCCCCCGGTGCGTGCGTGAGGGGCGCGGCGTGCGTCGCAGGCGGGGTGGGACGACGGCGGAGCGAGCGAGGTCGAGGATGGCATCGGCCGACTCGTGACCGAGCATGAGTGGCAGGTCACCGAAGTGGGCGACCCAGCTCGGGTGAGTCCGTCCGCCGGGGGAGCGTGAGAACAACCTTCGGACCATGACGCTCGGGTCGAGCGGTGCCCGCTTCACGGTTCACTCGATCCGGGCGATCGGTGCGCCCTGCGCCGTCGACTCGTCCTGGGCCACCACGAGGTGGACGGTCCCGCTCGCCGGCGCGAGCACCTCCGCCTCGACGTCCCCAACTTGGACCTCGGCCAGCACCCGACCGCGCGCGACCTGTTCGCCGTCGCTGACGTGCCAGTAGGAGACGGCGCCGGCCTGGCACGCGCGCGAGGCGTCCAGCACGGGGAACTCGACCAGCATCTCGCCTCCATCGCCGATGTGCGTCCAGGCTATCGTGACGGCCATGCTCACCGACCCCACGCCCGCGTGGCTCGACGCGGAGGGTGACGCCCTCCTCGACTTCGCCCGCGGATCGCGCACCCCGGTCGGCTTCGGCAATCTCGACGACGCCGGTGTCGTCACCGACCCGGACAGCGCCGAGCTGTGGACCACCTGCCGGATGACGCACGTGTTCGCGCTCGGGGCGATGCGCGGGCGCGCCGGCTGCGCCGAGCTGGTGGACCACGGGCTGCGCGCCCTCCGCGAGGTCTTCGCCGACCCCGAGCACGGCGGGTGGTTCGCCGCCGTCGGGCGCGCCGACGAGGCCGGGGCCCGCAAGGAGGCCTACCCGCACGCCTTCGTCCTGCTCGCCGCGTCATCGGCGACGGCGGCCGGGCGACCCGGCGCCGCCGAGCTGCTCGCCGAGGCGCTGGCCCTGCACACCGACCGGTTCTGGGACGAGCAGGCCGGCATGGTCGTCGAGGGCTGGGACCGCGCCTTCACCACCGCCGAGGCGTACCGGGGCGTCAACGCGAACATGCACACGGTCGAGGCGTACCTCGCCGTCGCCGACGTCACCGGCGACGAGATGTGGCTCGACCGGGCGCTGCGCATCACCCGCCGCGTCGTCGACGGCTTCGCCCGGGAGCACGCCTGGCACATCCCGGAGCACTTCGACGCCGACTGGCAGCCCCTGCTCGACTACAACCGGGACACCCCCGCCCACCCCTTCCGCCCGTTCGGGGCGACCGTCGGGCACTGGTTCGAGTGGGCGCGCCTGACCCTGCACCTGCGCGCAGCGCTGCTCGCCCGGGGCCGGGTGGCCGAGCCGTGGATGCTCGAAGCGGCCCGCACCCTCTTCGCGACCGCCGTGCACGAGGGCTGGGCCGTCGACGGCGGCGACGGCTTCGTCTACACGGTCGACTTCGACGGCGTCCCCGTCGTCACCCAGCGCATGCACTGGGTGGTGTGCGAGGCGATCGGGGCGGCGGCGGCGCTGTACGCCGTCGCCGACGACGAACCGACCGACGGCGCCACCACCCGCGAGGAGATCGCACGCTGGTACGCCACCTCGTGGGCCTACGCCCGGCGCTACCTCATCGAGGCCCCGGGTCGGTGGTACCACGAGGTCGACCCGTTGGGGCTTCCCGCCGCCGGCACGTGGGCCGGCCGCCCCGACGTCTACCACGCCTACCAGGCCACCGTGCTGCCCCGGCTGCCGCTGGCCCCGGCACTGTCCACCGCCGTCGCCCGCGGGCTGCTCGCCGCGTGACGGCACCGCCGGCCCGGGCCGCGAGGTGCCGGACCGGGTGCTGAGGGTGTCTTGGTGCCCAGCGTGCCTTGGTGGTCAGTGCGTCTCGGCGCCGAGCACGGCCAGCACCACCCGGGCGGCCCGGGCGGCGACCTCCGCCACCGCCAGGTGGAAGTCCTGGTCCGCCGCCGGGCCGCACAGGTCCGAGATCCCGCGCACGGACAGGAACGGCAGGCCGTACCCGAACGCCACCTGGGCCAGCGCGGTGGTCTCCATGTCGGTGCTCAGCGCGTCGGGGAAGCCGGCGCGCACGGCGTCGACGTTGACCGCGGTCACGAACGAGTCGCCCGAGACCATCTGCCCGGTGCGCAGCGTGCCCGCGGCACCCGTCGACACGGTCGGCACCGTTGGTCCGCTCGCCCGTGCTGCGGCGAGAAGCGTCTCGTCACCCGCGTATGCGGGCGGCATGCCGGGCACCTGCCCTCGTTCGTAGCCGAATGCCGTCGCGTCCGCGCTCGCGTAGGTGTAGGTGGTGCCGACGACGACGTCGCCCACCTCGGTCGCAGCGGCGAGGCCGCCCGCCGAACCGGTGGAGACGACGGCACGGGGCGCCACCGCACCGAGCGCGCGGACCAGGGCGGCGGCCGCGTTGACGAGCCCGATCCCCGAGCGGACGACCAGCAGCCGGGTCGCCCCCACGGTGAGGAGCCGGCCCACGTCCGCCACCGCGGACGAGGCGGCAAGCTCCTCGAACGGGGCGACCTCCTCCGCCATCGCGCCCACCACCACCGCGTCGACGGTGGTGCGCCCCTCCCGCTGGAGGTGGACGGGGCGCTCGTCGCGCGTGGCCCGGTCGGCGGGCACGTCCCCCACGGAACGGGTCGGGCCGCTCACGCCGTGACCTGGGCCCACTCGTCGCGGTGGTCGAGGAAGCGCCGGGCCGCCTCCTGCGCCCCGCTGAGGGTGTGGCTCGCGGCCCAGCCGCACTGCGTCTCGTTGGCGGCGGGCACCTCGGTCGCCTCGACGACGTCCCGCATCCCGACGGCGACGAGGTCGAGCACCTCCGCGAACGGGTGCTCACCGGCGAGCAGCAGGTAGAAACCGGTCTGGCAGCCCATGGGGGAGAAGTCGATGACGTCGTCGGAGTGGTTGCGGACGTGCTCGGCGAAGGTGTGCTCGAGCGAGTGCACCACCGGCATCTCGAGGTGCTCGACGTTCGGCTGGCAGAAGCGCAGGTCGTACTTCGTCAGCACGTCCCCGCCGGGCAACCGCTTGGTGTCGGCCACCCGGACGTACGGTGCGGCGACGGTGCGGTGATCGAGGTTGAAGCTCTCGACGTTCATCGGCATGACAGTCCTCCTCGGGATGGTCCGCTCATCATCTCGCACCCGCGTCCCGCGTTCCTCGTGTGCCCGGTCGGCTGTGACGCCAGGGCGCTGTGACGCCAGGGCGCTGTGACGCCAGGGCGCTGTGACGCCAGGGCGCTGCGACACACCGGGAGTGCTGTGCCACACCAGGAGTGCTGTGCCACACCAGGAGTGCCGGCACGCCAGGGCGCTGACACCAGGAGCGCTGCGACACGCCAGGGGCCTCGACACGCCGGGTGTCGAGGCCCCGTGGGGGGTGCGCGCACGCCCTCCGACGGGCCGGCGCCGGCCCATCCGCGCACGGCCTGTGGACAAGTCCGGGGCGGGGCGTCCACAGCCTGTGCGCCCATGGGGGGCCGGCTGCGATGTCAGTGGTCGGTGCAACGCTTGGATCTGAGGCCGGGCACCCGTCTCGGCTCGTGCACGGGTGTCCACACGATGTCCCCAGAGCGGCCCCCGGCGTCCACAGGGCGGGGTCCACGGAAGGAGGAGCGATTGCGACCGACGACACGCCGACCCACGATGTTGGGGTCCGACGCCGCTCCGACCCCTAGGTGTAGTGTTCAAGACCTGAAGCCGGTTCGCTCCCGAGCGAACCACATGATCGTTGTTACAGATGTGTCATTCGACTGCGACGCACCGAGACCAAGGAGACCGGCTCAATGAGCATCACCGTCTACAGCAAGCCGTCCTGCGTCCAGTGCGATGCCACGTACCGCGCCCTGAACAAGCAGGGGTTGGCGTACGAGGTCGTGGACATCACCACGGACCCCGAGGCTCTGGCGAGCGTCAAGGCGCTCGGGTACCAGCAGGCCCCGGTCGTGTTCGCGAACGGCGACCACTGGTCCGGCTTCCGCCCGGACAAGATCAAGGCACTCGCCCGCCAGCAGGCCGGCGTCGTCGCCTGACACACCAGGCTTCAGCCGGACCACTGCGACCCGGTGGTCCGGCTGAACACCAACCGCCCCACCGGCGCGGTGAGCGTCGGAAGGGGGCCGGACCGGAAGAGGTGGAGATGGCCGCCATCGTCTACTTCTCCTCGGCCACCGACAACACGCACCGGTTCGTGCAGAAGCTGGGCCTGCCGGCCCAGCGGATCCCGCTCCGGCGCACCGACCCCCTCGTGCGCGTCGAGGACGAGTACATCCTCGTGGTCCCCACCTACGGTGGCGGCACCAGCGGCGGCGCAGTGCCCAAGCAGGTCATCAGATTCCTGAACGACGAGCACAACCGAGCACTCATCCGGGGCGTCATCGCCGCCGGAAACATGAACTTCGGGACGGCGTACTGCCTCGCGGGCGACATCGTCGCCGCGAGGTGCCAGGTGCCGTACCTCTACCGATTCGAACTACTAGGGACAACCGAGGACGTCATCCGCGTCCGAGAGGGATTGGGGCAGTTTTGGCAGCGACGCTCACAGATACCGGCGTAGAGATCGCCAGCGCGCCCGAGCTTGACTACCACGCGCTGAACGCGATGCTCAACCTCTACGACGCGGACGGCAAGATCCAGTTCGACGCGGACCGCGAGGCGGCGCGGCAGTACTTCCTCCAGCACGTCAACCAGAACACCGTCTTCTTCCACAATCTCAAGGAGAAGCTGGACTACC